>JACQDU010000155.1 GCA_016200955.1 bacterium | reverse complement strand
CGTGCGAGCGGTCGCTCCGGTCCTGTGCACAGGGAGCCTCCGTACTCCCGGGGGCGGCCTCGCATCGAGGGGGACGGTTCCGGGCTTCACCATTTGCGGGGGGATGCCCCCCCCGCATTCCCCCTAGACCCCGAGCGTCGCTGGAGGGCGTGCGAGCGGCCACTCCGGTCCTGTGCACAGGGAGCCTCCGTACTCCCGGGGGCGGCCTCGCATCGATGCGAACGCGATCGTGATTCACGAAGGAGGCACGGCGGCACGGGGTCTCCGTCTCTCCGTGGCGCTCGTCTTCCAGGTCTTCTCAGCTTCTCCCGCGATACGGCACTCCCAGCGCCGCCGGAGCGCCCGCGGGCCCCCGGCCTTTCCTTCTCGGGAGAGCGAGCGTCGCGAGAGTGAGCAGGTAAGGAAGCGCCAGGATCAGCTCCTGCCCGCGCGAGATCGGGAAGCCGAGGAAGACGAGCCCTTGCCTTGCCTGGAGCGCCGTCTCGAACGCCTCCGCAAGGCCGAAGAACAGCGCCGCGAGGAAGACGCGAGCGGGAGACCAGCGGCCGAAGAGCACGATCGCGAGGGCCATGAAGCCTCGGCCGTTCGTGAGGCCCTCGGCGAAGGCTCTCGCGTGCGCGAGCGCGAGGTCCGCTCCCGCGAGCGCGGCGAGCGCGCCGCCCGCGAGCACGGCGAGAGCGCGCACGCGCACGACCGGGACGCCCGCCGCATCCGCCGCGAGCGGCTCGTCTCCCGCCGCGCGGAGCGCGAGCCCCCAGGTCGAGCGGAAGACGATCCAGCCGCACCCGAGCGCGAGCGCGAGCATGAAATAAGCGAGCGGCTCGTGCTGGAAGAACGCCGGCCCCAGGAGCGGGATCCGCGAGAGGATCGGCACGTCCCACTTCGCGAGCCCGAGGACCTGGTCCTGCGTCCCCGTCGTCCCGAAGGCCGCCTGATACGCCGTCCCCGCCGCGCCGAACGCGAGGAGGTTGAGCCCGAGCCCGCACACGACCTGGTCCGCTCGCAGTCCGAGCACGAGGAGCGCGAAGATCGCCGAGAGGAGGAGCCCGACGGCGACTCCCGCGGCGAGGCCCGCGAGCGCGCTCCCCGTGGCGTGGGCGGCGAGGAAGGACGCGAGCGCTCCCGCGATCATGATCCCCTCGACGCCGACGTTGATCACGCCCGACCGCTCCGCGAGCGTCTCTCCCGACGCGGCGAGGGAGAGCGGCGTCGCGACCCGCACGGCGCTCGCGAGGACTCCTCCCAGGAAAGCGAGCGTCTCGTTCATGGCGCGGCCTCGAGCGCGGCCGTTCGTCTCGCGGCGCGCGCGGCGAGCGCGCTCGCGAGCGCTCCCTGGACCAGGGCGAGGAGGACGACGAGGCCCGATACGGCGCCGGCGAGGGCACGGGGCACTCCCGTGTGCTGCGCGCCTTGCCCGCCCGCTTCGAGCGCGGCGAAGCCGAGCGCGGCGAGGACGACCCACGCCGGCCTGAGCCCCGCGACGAGCGCGACGGCGACCGCGGTGTAGCCCGCTCCCGCGCCGGGCCCGCGGTAGAGGCGGTGCGTGACTCCCGCGACGCCGAGCGCTCCCGCGAGGCCCGCGAGCGCGCCTCCCAGGAGGAAGGCCGTGCAGCGCGCACGGAGCGGCGAGAAGCCCGTCGCTCGCGCGACGCCCGGGCTCGCTCCCGAGAGGCGGACCTCGAGGCCGGCTCTCGTGCGGAGGATGGCGAAGTCGAGCGCGACGGCGAGCGCGACGGCGAGAACGATCCCCTGCGGGACCTGGACTCCCAGGAAGAGGAAGGGCGAGAGCTCGGCCGAGAGATCGATCGCGTCGCTCTTCGGGTAAGTCGCGGCCGCCTCGTTGAGCGGGTTGCCGATGTCGATGAGAAAAGCGGCGAGCTGGATCGCGACGAAGTTCAGGAGGATCGTCGCGAGGACCTCGGGCGCGTCGCGTCTCTCCTTCAGCCACGCCGCGACCCCTGCCCACGCCGCTCCCGCGAGCGCTCCCGCGAGGAGCTCGGCGGGAATTGCGAGCAGGGGGAGCCCTGCCGGCCCGTGAACGCCCACCGCCGTGGCCGCGACGGCTCCGAGGACGAGCTGGCCTTCCGCTCCGAGGTTGAAGACGCCCGCGCGGAAGCCGATCGCGACGGCGAGCCCGCAGAGGAGGAGCGGGACTGCTCCCTTGAGCGTCGCCTCGAGGCCGCCTCGCTCGATGCTCAGGCTCGAGTCGAGCGCGGCGCTCAGAGCCGCGCGAGGATCGTGGCCCATCGCGAGCACGACGAGCCCGAGCGCGAGCACCGAGAGAAGCGCGAGCCCGAACGTGAGCGCGAGGTCGCGCGCGCGGGCGCGGACCCTCTCTCCTCTCGTCATCGCGCGCCTCCGAGCATGAGGCGGCCGAGCTCCTCGCGATCGGGCGGAATGCTTCCCGCGAGCAGCTTTCCCGCGTGGAGCGCGAAGGCGCGATCGGCGAGCGAGACGACCTCGTCGAGGTCGGTCGAGACGAGGAGCACGGCGGCTCCCGCCTCGCGAGCGCGCTCCAGCTCGCGCGCGACGAGGGCCTGGGCCGCGACGTCGAGCCCTCGCGACGGGTCGAGCGCGACGACGAGAGGCGGCGATCCGGAAAGCTCTCGCGCCAGCACGAGCTTCTGCTGGTTCCCGCCCGAGAGCTCGCCCGCGAGCCTCGCGGGATCGCGCGGCCTCACGTCGTGGCGGTCCATGCGCTCGAGCGCGCTCTTCCTGAGAGCGGAGCGGTCGATGACCCCGAGCGCTCGCGCGGGCGAGCGGGAGACGGCCACGTCTTTCAGGGCCAGGTTCTCCTCGCACGAGAGCGAGGGAGCCAGCGCGAGCGCGTGCCTCTCTCCCGGAATGGCGGCGACTCCCGCGAGGACGAAGTCGCGGGGCGAGGCGGCCGCGGGCGCTCCCCTCAGCTCGACGTGCCCTCGAGTCTGCGCGAGGAGGCCCGTCGCGAGGCGGTAGAGCTCGTCTTGCCCGTTCCCCGCGACACCGGCGATGCCGACGATCTCGCCCTGTCTCACCTCGAGAGAGACGCCCGAGAGGGCCTCGCGCCCGTCTGGACCGAACGCTGTCACGTCCCGCAGAGAGAGCACGGCGGCGCCCGCCGTCTCGCCTCGCTCCTTCTTCTTCGCGTGCTCGATCGACTCGGCCTCGGGCGCGTGAGCCTCGCCCATCATGAGCGCGGCGAGCGCGTCCTCGTGGGTCTCGCGCGCCGGGAGGTCGGTCGCGACGACGCGCCCTCGCCGGAGCACCGTGACGCGGTCCGCGAGGCGAGCGACCTCGCGCAGCTTGTGCGTGATGAGGAGGATCGCGCGGCCCTCGTCGCGCAGGCGGGCGAGGACGGAGAAGAGCTCGTCGACCTCTCCCGGCGCGAGAACGGCCGTGGGCTCGTCGAGGAGGAGGACGCGCACGTCGCGCCGGAGCGCCTTCAGGATCTCCACGCGCTGGCGCACTCCGAGAGGGAGGTCGCCCACGCGAGCCCACGGGTCCACGGCGAGCCCCGTCCGCCGCGAGAGCTCCGCGGTCGTCTCCGCCGCCTTCTTCGCATCGAACGCTCGCGGGAGGAGAGAGCGCGCGAGCCCGAGCTCCACGCTCTCCGCCACCGTGAGCGAGGGCGCGAGCGCGAAGTGCTGGTGCACGAGCCCGATCCCGAGCGCGAGCGCGCTCGCGGGCGAGCGGACCTCGACCGGCCGTCCCCTGACGCGCACCTCGCCCGAGTCGGGCCGCACGAGGCCGTAGAGGATCCCCGTGAGCGTCGACTTCCCCGCGCCGTTCTCTCCCAGGAGAGCGCGGACCTCGCCGGGCCGGAGCTCGAGGTCGACGCCGTCGAGCGCGACGGTCCCGGGATAGGTCTTCCGGATCCCTCGCAGCTCGACGATCGGCTCGGTCATGGGCACCGGACGGAGGGCTCGCGCGCCTCCCGCTCGCTCACTTGTCGAGAGAGAGCTTTCCTTCCTGGATCTCTTTCCTAGCCTGCTCGATCATCGTCCGCGCCTCGTCGGGGAGCCGGTCCTTGAGCTTCTCGTTCAGGATGAGGTCCGCGTAGCCGGTCTTCATGTCGAGCACCGTGTCGTGGGGTTTCCAGGTCCCGGCCTTCACGTCCTGCGCGATGTCGAGCATGGCCGTCGGTATGTCGAGGACGGCGCTCGCGAGGATCGTCCCGGGCTCGAGGTCGTTCTGGTTCCGGTTCGTGCCGATCGCGAGGACGCCCTTCTCCTTCGCGGCATTGAAGACGCCACGGCCCGCCTGATCCGCGTTGTGGATGAGAACGTCGCAGCCCGCGGCGATGAGCGCCAGTGCGTGCTCCTTTCCCTTGGAGATGTCCTCCCACGTGTCGAGGTAGACGTGAGGGGCGGCCTCGATGTCGGGGCGAGCCCGCTTCGCTCCCTTGACGAATGCATCGAAGCCCGAGCGGATCACGGGTGCGTTCATGCCGCCCACGGCGCCGAGCTTCTTCGTCTTCGTCGCGAACCCCGCGGCGATCCCGGCGAGATAGCAGCACTGATCGAGACTCGGCTTGATCGCGGACACGTTCCCCTGCGTGCGCGAGCCGGCCGTCACGATGAAGATGACGCCGGGGAACTTCGAGGAGACCTTCTCGCACGGATCCTGGTACTCGTAGCCGTGCGCGAAGACGAGCTTCGCGCCGCGCGCGCACCGCGAGAGCTCGTCCTCGTACTTGTTCGCGTCCTTCTGCTCGACGTGGCTCACGGGGATGCCGGCGGCCTCGACCTTCTTGAGCCCGTCGTAACCGAGAGCGTTCCAGCCTCCGTCGCTCGGGGAGCCGGGAGTCACGAGAGCCACGGCGAAGGCGGGCCCGCGGCCTCCCGTGGGGCCCGAGGCGGGGCCGCTCGAGCCGGCCTCCGGACATCCCGAGAGAAGCGAGAGGCACAGCGCCGCCGAGAGCGGAGCCACGATCCGTCGCATGAGCCCTCCACGCGAGAGGCCGGCTCTCGCGGGCGGCCATGGTAACCCGGTTCGCTTTGACCGCGCCCGGGGCCGCCGCTACCATGCCGCCCCATGACCTGGAAGCTCGTCGTCGTCGCGGGGAAGGGTCGCGGCACGGAGTTCGGCCTCGGGGGCAAGCCCGTCTTCGACGTGGGCAGCGCTCCCACGGCGGACGCTCGCCTCGAGGACGCCGACGTCGCGCCCGTGCACGTGAAGATCAACGACGCCGCGGGCGAGCTCTCGGCGTTCGACGTCTCGGGCCGCGGCTTCCTCCACAACGGGAAGCGCACGCTCAAGTCGGTGCTCCGGGACGGCGACCTCCTCCGCCTCGGCCAGCACGAGCTCCGCTTCGTCGCCCTCGCGGCCCCGGGAGCGGCTCCGGCCGAGGACACCGCGCCGCCCGTCGCCTCGGAGATCCGCTGCGGCCTCCGCGCCCTCAAGGGGAACGACGCGGGGAAGTCCTTCGACCTGGGCTCGAAGGACATGTTCATCCTCGGGCGAGGCGTCGCGACGGACATCACGGTCTGGGACATCCGCGCCTCGCGCGTCCATTGCCGGATCGACCACGACGCGACGGGCCACACGATCACGGACCTGAACGCCTCGAACGGGACCTACGTGAACGGCGAGAAGGTCGAGCACGTGCGCCTGAAGCCCGGGGACGAGATCAAGATCGGCTCGACGGTCTTGCAGTATTTCAGCGAGTAGAGGGAAGCAGGCGGCGCTCAGCGAGGAAGCTCGCCCTCGCTCGTCTTCACGGGTGAGACGACCGTCTCCGAGCGGGCGAGCGCCCGCGCGTCGAGCTCGCGGCCAGGCTCGACCTCGGGCGGCGGCGCGATCGCGGCGAGCGCGCGAGCCGCATCCTCGGCGCTCGGGAACCGTCGCTTCGAGTCCTTCTCGAGGCAGCGCTCGACGAACTGCTCGAGTGCAAGGGAGAGGTCGGGCCGCCGCGCGCGGAGCGGGACGGGTCGCTCGAGCTGGTGGTGGCGCCGCCAGAGGCCCAGGTGAGCGTTCTCGAGGTCGAAGATCGGCTTGCCCGAGAGCATGAAGTAGAGCGTCGCTCCGAAGGAATAGATGTCCGCCGCGGGCAGCGCTCGCTTGTAGTCGCGGTACTGGTCGGGCGCGGCGAACTGGGGCGTCCCCGAGAAGGCTCCCGTGATCGAGAGGTCCTCGCTCGTGAGGCCGACTCGCGCGAACTCCTTCGCGAGGCCGAAGTCGGCGAGCTTGGCCGTCCGCCCGGCGACGAGGACGTTGTCCGGCTTCACGTCCCGGTGGACGAGCCCGCGCGCGTGGATGAACGCGAGCGCCCGGAGGATCTGTTCCCCGAGCCGGCACGCCTCGCCCACGGGGAGCGGGCAGCGCGCGGCGAGGTTCTCTCCCTCGACGTACTCGAGCGCCAGGAACAGGGCCTGTCCTTCCTCGCAGCCGTAGTCCACGACGCGCACGACGTGGGTCGAGCGCTCGAGCGAGGCGTGCTGCTTGATCTCTCTCCTGAAGAGCGAGTGCATGAGCTCGAGCGTCGAGCCCTCGCCGCGGCCGATCGGCAAGACCTTG
>JACQDU010000154.1 GCA_016200955.1 bacterium | reverse complement strand
CTCGCGATCCCGACGCTCCTCCTCATGGAGAACGCGGGGGCGGGGCTCTCGTGCGCGGTGTGCGCGTGGCTCGCCTCGCGCGGGACGATGCGCGGCGCTCCGGTCGCGATCGTCTGCGGCAAGGGAGGGAACGGAGGCGACGGCCTCGTCCTGGCGCGCCACCTCTCGGTCGCCGGGCACTCGCCCCGCGTGGCTCTCGCCTCCCCGCCCGCGACCTTCGACCGCTCGAGCGACGCGGGAGCGAACCTCACGATCGTCGAGCGCCTGAAGCTTCCGCTCGAGGTCGCGTCCGACGGAGCCGCGCTCGCGAAGCTCCTCGAGAAGTGGGCGGACGCGGTCCTCGTGGCCGACGCTCTCCTCGGGACCGGGCTCTCGGAGCAGGTGAGGGAGCCGCACCGCGGTCTCATCGAGGCCATGAACGGCGCGGGGAGGCCGATCGTCGCCGTCGATGTCCCGAGCGGCCTCGACGTGGACACGGGAGCGCCGCTCGGAGTCGCCGTGAGAGCGACCTTCACCGTGACCTTCGGCGCCATGAAGAAGGGCTTCGAGCGGCCCGAGGCCGCGGCTCACACGGGCCCCGTCCTAGTCGTGAGCCTGGGCACGCCTCTCCTCGTCTGAGCCTCGAGAGAAAGTCCGCCGAGCTTGATACTCTCTCGTGCCATGACCCCCAAACGGCCGAGGATCGCGCGCGTCGCGTCAACGCTCCGGCTCCTCCTGCTCGTCGTCTTCGGGGCGTTCGGCGTCTGGCTCGGCATGCTCGGGGGACAGCCCGAGCCGCCCTGGAACCCGAGCGGAGACGTGGGCCCGGCTCCCGTCGGGAGCGAGACGGTCACGATCATCGCGCTCGCCGACCTGAAGGCGCGCTCGGCGGTCCTACTCCGGGCCTACGAGGCCGCTCGGGCCGAGAACGCCGCGGCGATCGTGATCGGGGGAGACCTCGTCGAGCAGAACTCGCGCCTCGAGTTCGCTTACGCGGGCTTCCTCCTCGGGAGGCGTCCGCCCGGGATCCCCGCGTTCGACGCGATCGGGAACCACGAGGGCTTCGACCGCCACGACAACCTCTCGCGCGAGCGTTACGAGCGCCTGTTCGGCCCGAGCCAGTCGTGGTTCCGCACGCGCGGCGTCCTGTTCGTCTCGATCGACACCTCGGACGAGAAGTCTTTCCCGGAGGAGAAGGCGCGCGAGGTGGACGCGATCCTCTCGCGCGAGCGCCCTCGCTCGGATCACGCCGTCCTCGTCTCCCACGTCCCTCCTCTCGTCGGGAAAGTGCTCCGGGACAAGCGCGGGAACACGAAGCAGCTCCCCGAGGAGGACTCGCGGCGGATCTTCTCTCTCGTGGAGAAGCACGGGATCGAGCTCGTCCTCGCCGGTCACTACCACGGCTACTCGTGCGAGAAGCGGGGGAGCACGACCTACCTCGTCTCGGGAGGAGGAGGCGGCTCGCTCGACGGGCCCGACGAGCTCCACCACTTCCTCAAGGTCCGGCTCGGCCCGGGAGCCCTCGAGCACGAGGTCGTGCGCGTGGACGACGGGGCCGGCATCGAGTGGGTCCGCCACCAGGTCCTGAGAGAAGCGCTCTGGCTCGTCCCCGTGATCGTCCTGGTCTTCGTCGGACTCTCGATCGTGCTCCAGAGGCTCACCCGGCAGGAGGCCACGTGAGCGAGGTCTCCCTCTCGAGCGCCCGGCCGCGCGCGAGCGGCGGGGAGAAGGCCGCGGCCGCGCTCGTGCTCCTCCTCTCGTGCGTCGTTCTCATCGGCGCGCTCGGCGGGAGGAGCCTCGAGAACAAGGACATCACGCGCACCGCCGAGATCGGCTCTCTCGCGAGCGTCTTCCTCGTCTTCGCGTGGACGACGCACAGGCGAGGGATCGCGACGGGGACGGCGGCCGCGGGCTTCCTCGCGACGGGGCAGCTCTTCCTCGAGATCGGGCGGCAGTCTCGCGTCGACTCGCTGTTCGCGTTCTTCCTCGCGGCGTCGGTCGTGCTCGCGCACGAGGCCGAGCGAGGGAAGCTCGCCCGCTCGCTCGGGCTCGGAGTGGCCTCGGGCGTCGCGCTCGGGCTCGCCGCTCTCACGAAGACGCCGCTCGCGATCGCGCTCCACATGAGCGTCGTGGGAGCATGGGCCGCTCTCGACACCGCGCTCGAGCGCCCGTGGCGCGCGCGCCCGGGCTCTCCCGCGGCCTTCGAGTACGCGAAGAGGCTCGCCCTTCGGCTCCTCGGGCCGGGAGTGTGGCTGCCGCCGATCGTCGCGGGGCTCGTCTACGGAGCCTGGTTCTTGCCCTTCTGGCGCTCTCTCACGGAGAGCGAGCAGGCCGAGTGGTGGCACCAGTTCCGCTACGAGAACACCGATCGGATCAAGGGAGAGTCCGACAAGCCGAAGCCGTTCTACTTCTACGTGCCGCGCCTCCTCGTCCAGTGCGCGCCGGGCTCCCTCCTCGCGCTCGCTCTCCCGCACGCCGTCTTCCTCCGGGTGCGGCGCGACGAGGCGAAGGACGAGACTCGCTTCTCCGCCTTCGCGAGCGTCTGGTGGATCGTGCCGTTCCTCACGTTCTCGATCGCGAGAGGGAAGGACGTGCGCTATCTCCTGCCGTGCTTGCCCGGCCTCGCCGTCGCGGCGGGCGAGGCGTGGCGGATCGTCGAGGAGAGCGCGCAACGCGGGGCGCGCGGGGCTCACGTGCTCCGGCGCTTCACGGCCCGGGCGGCGTTCGTCTTCTGCGCCTCGGCCGTGGGCGTGATTCCGGTCCTCGCGTGGGTCTTCCA
>JACQDU010000153.1 GCA_016200955.1 bacterium | reverse complement strand
GTGCCAGCGAGAGAAGGCGACCGCGAGCAGCGACGAGACTTGCGTCTCGATCGGGGCGTTCGAGAGGAAGTACTTCACCTCGTCGGTGAGCACGTCTTCGGCGACGATCAGGCGAAGCTGCTTTGTCGGATCCCAGCTCGGGATGAAGACGGTGCTCCGCGCGCGCCAGACGAGGTCGCCCTTCGTCGTCTCCTTTACCGCGTAGGTCGTCCACGTCGGTCCGCCGCGCCACCAGAGATCCTCGACACGGTCGATCCGTCGCCCGAGACGGCGCCCGTTCGGTGTCCAACCCTGGACGTGCTTCGGCACTTCCACGACGTAGACGAGGCCGCGAGCCGCGACGCCGTTCAGGAACTCCGGGACCTGACCGTAGCCCTCGTCAGCCGTGATCCACTTGAGCGGCACGCCGTCGCCCAGGGTGCGGTCGATCAGGTCGAGCGCGATCTGCGGCTTCGTCCTGAAGACGAGATCCTTCGGCACCTGGACGGCGTCGCAACGAGCCGGGTCGTCGAACCAGCTCTGCGGCAAGTAGAGGTCGCTGTCGACGAGCGTGTGGAAGTCCGGAGCCACGTAGTCGAGGTGAACGCTCTGGACGCAGTTGTCGACCTTGCCCGTCGACCCACAGTACTGCCGCTGGATGCCGACCGTCTTGGTGCCCTTCTTCGCGATGCCGGTCTCGTCGATCACACCGATCGCCTCGGCGCAGCCATGCTCGTCGCGGACGGTCTCGCGGACCTTGCGAGCCATAGCGGCCTCGTCCCACCTGTACTGCCCGAGGAACTGCTGGAGGTTCCTCGGGTGGACCCCAGCGTCGAGCGCGATCGGCTCGACGCTCTTCCGTTGCAGCGGGCCGAGCTGCCCGCGCACGTACACCCCGAGGTAATCCCGCGACTCCCGTCGCGAGAAGCAGCGATCGAACCTCGTCAGGAACTCGTCGAGCGCCGTCCGGATCTCACGTAGCGTCGCGACGTCCATCGTCAGTCCTCCTCTTGACCGCGCAGTCAAACGAGGAGCTCCGACACTACGCTCGAAGCGACGAGCCTAACTTGACGGACGGGACCCTTAACCATCATCGGCACGATGTCTTACGACCGCGACAGCGCCCGCACGGTCAGCGACTCATCGCTGTAGTGTTAGAACGACCGATGGGCAAGAACAGAACGACCGGTCTAGGAGACTCGTTCACGCGGTCGAGTCATCCGCATGAGCGCCGAACTGCGGAGCACTGGGGGAAGCACGGCGTCGGCATCGCCCTCCCGGCGTATCCTGTCTGCCGACGCCAGAAGAGGCTGCCTCAGCAAGCCAATGAGCTTCCGTAGGCTGACCTCGCGACAGCGGCGGGGAAGGGCGGTCTCCAGCGTTACCAGAGGCTACGGTTGCTCTCGCGCCGAGGACTCGGCCATCAGAATCGTGCGCGACGGCTTCACGAGCTCGACCTGCTGGCCAAACTGGAGCACCCAGGGCCTGACCTCGACGAGCGAGTTCACGCGGAACGTCATGTTGAGCCGGCCGTCCGGAAGATCACGAAACCGCTGGTTCGCGCTCCACCGCCGCTCTCGCACGTAGAGCTTGAGCCACCGCTCGTTCGCGAAGATCAGCTCGACATCGATCTTCTTCCGCACGGGCGGCACGAAGATCCCGAAGGAGTCCTCGAGGCACTTCTCCGGCGAGTAGTCCTTCGCGGTGGGGTAATCGTAGTGCTCGTCGAGCAGCGTGATCGCGCGGATCCTGTCGACGGCCATGTTGTAGACCTTCGCGCGATCGACGAACCGGGCGAGAAGGTAGAGCCCGCCCCGGTAGACCGCGAGCGTCAGCGGCTCGAGCACGTAGTCGGTCTCTCCCGCGGCAGCGGCGTAATTCACGCCGACGCGACGTGAGTAGACGAGCGCTTGCAGCAGCAGTTCGATCGTCGCGGCCTGCTTCGAGTAGTCCTTCGGAGCGTCGGGGACGCAATGAAGGATCCGATCGAGGTTCCGGAAGACGTGCCGCACGTATCGGCGGTCGGGAAGCCTCGAGCGGAACTCACGGTCTGCGTCCCGGAGCGCCTTCGCGACGCTGGTGTCACCGAGGAACCCGACGAGCTCCCGGACCAGGTGGTGCGCGGCGACGCGCGGAACAAACTCCTTCCCGCGTGCCTCCTCCGGCTCCTCCAGCCGCAGAAAGCGCCTGCCGCCGTCGTCGATTTCCCGGACGGACACGCGGCGGTCCTTCACGACATACGGGAAGCGCTCGCGTAGCAGCTGCTTGTATTTCCTCCATGTCCGTTTCTCGATCCGGAGGGTCCGTCGAAGATCCTCGACCTCCCAGCCCCGGGGGTTCGTGAGGAGTCGGTAGATGATCGCGGCGAGGTTCAGGCTGATCGGTTGCTCGGGCAAGAAGTCCTCCCCCGGAGAAGAGAACCTACCCGGGCGGCACGTATCGTGCCGCCTCTTGTCGGAAGCTGAGGGACCTCGCGCTGCTCAAGCAGCGGAGGCTTGCGTCGGCCGGCACCAGGATGTCCACTCCTCACAGGTTCGGGGGAAATCGTCGTGCTCGAGGTCCAGCTCTCGAACTCGCTCGAGGCGCTCGCGGGGATCCTCGCCGAGCGGCTGCGCTCCTCGGGCAAGGGCATCTTCGAGGCGACGACCATCGTCGTGCCGAATGCGACCGTCAGGACCTACGCCCAGCTGGAGATCGCCCGGCGGCTCGGGATCGCCGCGAACCTGGACTTCGTCTTCCTGCAGAGCTTCTTCGCAGGACTCGTGCCCGACGCAGAGCGCGAAGGCTTCGGGATCCTTGACCGTGATGTCCTGCGGAGCCTTCTCCTCGGGCTCCTCGCGGACGAAGCCCTTCTCGCGAAGCCCGTTCTTGGACCGGTTCGCGACTACCTGTTCGCCGCCGGCACGGACCCCGATGTCGTGGATCGCAGGCGGTTCCAGCTCGCGGGGCAAATCGCGCGGCTCTTCGACGACTACGCACTCACGCGCCCCGAGCTCGTGGAGGCCTGGCGCCGGAGGACGACTCTCCCCGAGGAGCACACGCAGGCCACGACGGAGGCCTGGGAGCGCGATCTCTGGCTCGCCATCTTCGGCAAGGAAGGCCGGCTCGCCGAGGTCGCGCGCGCCAAGGATGGGGTGACGTGGCTTTCTCTCCCGGAGCTCCTCGAGCGATTCGGGCCCGCGAAGCTGAACGTGCCCGACGAGCTCCACGTCTTCGGGTTCTCGACGATCGCGCCGATCCACCAGAAGGTGCTCGTCAAGCTCGCCGACCGCTCGAAGATCACGATCTACGGGTTCTCCCCCGGATCTCGCCTCGACGGTCCCGGCCTCGGGCGGTTCGGCATGCCGGCCCGCGAGAGCCTGGAGCTCTGGAAGTCGCGGGGAGTCGAGCCCATGGTCCGTCTCGTGACCCCCACGGGCACGACGCTCCTCGAGCGGCTCCAGCACGAGCTTCTCTTGGAGAAACCAGCCGCGGGGAAGGCGAAGCCCGACGACTCGTTCCGGGTCCTCGCGTGCCCGAGCATTGCGCGGGAGGTAGAGATCGTCGCGAGCGAGATCTGGGAGCTCGTCCGCTCCGCCCACGCCGCAGGCCGCAAGCTCCGCTTCAACGAGATGGCGATCCTCATCGCGGGTCGCGACCAGGACGCCTACCGCAGCCAGATCGCGGCCGTGCTCCCGCAGGCCCACGAGATCCCGGTGAGCTCGGCGGCGCTCTTCCGGCCGCAGGAGAGCCGCGCGCTCGAGGCCGTGCGGCTGCTCCTGGACCTTCCGCTCGGGACGTTCAAGCGAGACGAGCTTCTCCGGCTACTCGTCCACCCGAACGTCCTCGCGCTCGTCCCCGACGCCGAGTCCGACAAGTGGCTCGAGTGGTGCGACGAGCTCGAAATCCTCGCCGGCGCCGACCGCGCTGACCTCGCCGCGACCTACGTCCGGGGCGACCTCTACAACTGGGACCAGGGCCTGAAGCGCCTCGCTCTTGGCGCATTCATGAGCGGCGAGCGGAGCCGCGACCCGAGCTTCGTGAGGATCGGAGGCGAGGACTACTTGCCCCTCGACCACGCCCAGGACGAGCTCTCGTCGGCGGCGTCGCTCATCCTGCTGGCGCGCGGACTCCTGGCCGACGCGCGCGCAGCTCGCGCGGGCTCGCACACCCTCACGGAGTGGGCGGACTACTTCCAGCGGCTCGTCTCCGGCTACCTCGCGCCGACCGAGGACGACGAGGAGAAGATCCTCGGCATCGCGGCACGCCGTCTCCGTGCGCTCGAGGACCTCGACTTCGACGCGCGGCCCGTCTCCTACAGGATCGCCTACGAGCTCGCGCTCGCCGCGATCGACTCTCTGGGAGAGAACCGCGGGCGCGACCTCGCGGACGGCGTCGTGGTCGCGCCGCTCCTCCCCGGAAGACCGATCCCGTTCAAGGCCGTCTTCGTCCTCGGCCTCGGCGAGGGGAGCTTCCCCGCGAAGGACCGCGTCGACCTCCTCGACCTCAGGGCCACGGAGCGCCGCCCAGGCGACGTGAGTCCGCAGGAGCGCGACCGCCTCACTTTCCTCGAGACGCTGGCTGCGACGCGCGAGAGGCTCACGCTCTCCTACGTCGCGCGCGACGCCACGACGGGCGAGAGGCTCGCTCCCTCGTCGGTCGTACGCGAGGTCGAGGCGGCTCTTGCCTCGTGCCTCGACGCGAATGAGATCGCGTCGCTCACGGTCCACCACGAGCTCCGTCGCTACGACCCGAGCTACTTCGCGCCGCCGCTCGGCGGGCACGAGCCCTCGGCCTGGAGCGTCCCCGAGGCTTTCCGCGAGGCGCAAGTGCGCGCGCTCCGCGACCAGCGGCTTGCGCTCCCTGGGAGCGAGACGGCGCGCACCGTGGTCGAGTCGCTCGCGCCCGTGCCCCGCGCCGTGCTGGGAGAGCTGCTCGGGGTGCTCCCGTCGTACTCGGGGACGAGCCGACCGCGAGACACAGTCCGCGTCTCGATCCGAGCGCTCCAGGACTTTCTCCTGAGCCCGCTCCAGGGTTGGGCGCAGCGTGAGCTCTGGCTCCGCCGCGACGACGACGACGAGGACGTGATCCTGCGCGGAGACGAGGCATTCGAGCCCTCGCCCCTCGTCGAGACGATCTTCCTGAGAGAGGTCGTCTCGGACGCGCTTCGCCGCGGAGGCGATCTCGGAGCAGCGATCGACGCTGCTCACGCGGAGCACACGCGCCGCGGCGAGCTCACGGGGACGCTGCCCACGGGTGTCTTTCTCGAGGTCGCAAAGCGCGGGCACGCTCGGATTCTCGAGCAGTGGTCCGGGAACCTCTCGAGCGCTCTCACGCAGGAGGAGCGCACCGGGCTCGTCCCGCACCGCTTCGGCGCCTCGGAGGACTTCGGCGCGAGTGACGTGCTCCACTCTCCCGTCATCTTCGAGCTCGAGGAGCCGAGGAAGGTCCGCGTCGAGCTCACCGGACGCACCGGCTCGATCCTTCCCGGAGAAAGCGGTTCGGTCGTCTTCGTCGCCAAGGAGCAACCCGACGAGAAGCACACGCTCGGCGGCTTCCTCGATCACGCGCTCCTGGCCGCTGCTGGTCTTGCTTGCGCGAAGAAGACCTTCCGCGTCTTCGCGATCCCGGCAAGATACGGCGCAGGCCGGAGCTCCGAGCGAGCGTTCAAGCCGCTGACGACGAAGCAGGCGAGCGGTTGGCTCGAGAAGCTCGTCACCGACTTCCTCACCGGGACGCACGCTTACTTGCTCTCGATCGAGCCCGTCCTCGAGTTCCTGCGGATCCCGGCGAACAAGTACTCCCTCGAAGACAAGATCGTCTGGTGGCGTGACAAGTCGCGGCGGAAGCCGAGCGACGCCTGGGGGCCGATCCGGAACTGGCAGCGCTACGGCCCGCCGCCCGACGCGGAGAAGCTCGCGCGCCGGCGCCTTGGTCCCTACGTTGAACGCGCAGCGAACGGGGGTGCCGCGTGAACCTCCGCTATCCTCGTCCCGCAATCCTCGAGAAGATCTGCAAGGGGAAGAAGCCACCTCGCCACGTCGTTATCGAGGCGTCCGCGGGGACGGGCAAGACCTACACGCTCGAGCATGCCGTGATCGAGCTCCTCCTCAGCGGGATTCCCGTCGAGAAACTTCTCGTCGTCACTTTCACGGAGCGAGCCACCTACGAGCTCCGCGAGCGCGTCCGTTCGCTCCTCGCGAACGTCGTTGCGGGGTACATTCCGGCCGGAAAGGAGAATTCCGAGCATTTCTGGGAGATCGACGACGCGCGCCGAGCGCTCCTCGAACGGGCGCTCCTCGCCTTCGATCTGGCGCCGATCCACACGATCCACGGCTTCTGCCAGAGAGTGCTCACCGAGAACGCCTTCGTCGCCGG
>JACQDU010000152.1 GCA_016200955.1 bacterium | reverse complement strand
GGCGACGCGCTCTTCTCCGCCGAGGCCGAGCGTCGGATCGCGCGCGAGGCCCGCGACGCGATCGAGGCCGGCGAGCCCAGGCTCGTCGACCTCCGCCAGGACGCTTGCGGCGCCGCTTGCACGATCTACGTCGAGCCCCAGACCGCGAGAGCGCAGCTCCTCGTGCTCGGAAGCGGCGCCGTCGCGGAGTCGCTCGCCCGGATCGGTGCCGCGAGCGGCCTCCAGGTCCGCGTCGTCGGCCGCGGCGCCTCGCTCGAGCGCTACCCCGCCGCCGCGCGCGCCGACGACGACCCGACGTTCGAGACTCTCTCTCCTCCTCCCGCGGGAGCGCACGTCGTCGTGACGACCGGCCACGAGGCCGACGAGGAGGCGCTCAAGGTCGCCCTCCGAGGGAAGCCCGCGAGCGTCCAGCTCGTCGCCAGCTCTCGCCGCGCGCCTCGCGTCGTCGAGGCCCTCAAGCGGGCGGGCCTCCCGCCGGAGAGTCTCGCGCTCGTCCGCGCTCCGGCCGGGCTCGACCTCGGCAGCGAAGGGCCGGACGAGATCGCTCTCTCGATCGTCGCGGAGATCGTCCGCCAGCGCCGCGGGGGGACCGGGCGGCCTCTTGCCGAGATCAAGGGCACCGCCGCGCCCCGGGAGGAGAAGCCTGCTCCCGCGAAGGAGGGGGCGCGTCCCTCTCCTGGCACTTCCGTCGAGGAAGACGACTTCCGGCCCCCGGGCGGGGCTGGGGAGGAGTTCGCGGACTTCAGGGACGCTGGCGCCACCGGGCCTCGGGGGACGGAGCGCTACACCGACGAGGAGGAGGAGGGCGAGGAGCCGGGGCGGTGAGAGGCCTCGGGCTCTCCGGGAGGTGGGGGTGGAGCATCCCTCCTCTTCCTGCTCCAGAGCGTAGTGCCCCATCCGCCAAGGCGGGGGTGCCGCGTTCGGGGTGACCGATCTCGACATGATCCCCGATCGGTTCCCACCAGAGGCGCCGCGCTCTCCGCCACACCCGGACTACGAGAGCCCTCATCCGGGTGGATATCTCCCGGGCCCGCTGGCTCGACCCAGCCCGCCCACTTTCACACGACCCAGGAGATCGAAAGCACCGCCTCGGCCCACGCTCCCCGTTTCGCAGGCGAAGGGATCCTCTCACGCGACTCCGACAGCCACGATCCCGCCCGCTACCAGGAGATCCCGTGGTGCATGATGTAAAGGAAGAACCCGACGAACCACGCGGTCACGATCCAGACCGGCACGAGCAAGACGGCGATCGAGAACGCCACGAACATCCTCGCCCCGGTCGTCGGCGTCCGCAGGCGATCCGTCTTCCACGACAGGAACAACAGCGCCGGCACGCCGAGGTTCACGAGCGCTCCGAGCACGACGCCCAGGACCTCGGCCCACGAGGGCACGGGGATGACCACGAGAGTCACGAACGCGAGCGCAACGAGGTCCGCCGCGCCGTAGAGCGCGACCGCGCGCCTCGCGCTGCTCGCTCCGCCTGCCTGGGCCTCGGTCTCCGTCACCTACTTCGCGATCTCCTTCTCCGCCCGTGCCTGGAAGTCGAAGAAGACGCGGTCCTCTGGGAAGTCCCTGAGAGCCTGCTCGGCCGCGTTCTTGAGCGCCTTCCAGTCCTTCAGCTCCGCCAGGTGAGTCAGGCAAGCGATCCGCGCCTCGTGGCTGCGCGGAGCCGCTTGCACGAGCGCCTCGAGCGCCACGCGGGAGAGCGCGCGCTGTTTCGAGTCGAGCGCGAGCCCCTGCGCCTCCTTGAGGAAAGCCGCGATCACGGTCTTCCCGTCGGCTGCGGCGATCGCCTCGGTCATGGCCCGCATCATCTCCCTCGCTCCCTGCGTGGTCGAGGAGAGACGCATGCGCGCGATCGCGCGATCGAACAGCGCGTCGGGCGAGCGGACCTTCGCACCATCGAGAGCTCCCTCGAGCTCGGCCAGAGCCTCCTCCGTGTTTCCGATCAGGAGGAGGAGCCGCCCCGAGAGAGCGCGGAGGTCGCGGTCCTCGGGCAAGCGCGCCCGCGCGACCTTGAGCCTCGCCTGGACGACGCCCGGGAAGGCCGTCCCGGCGCGCAAGCCCTCGATCGCGAGCCGGACCGAAGCTCGCAGGGCCTCGGCGTCCACGGGGTCCACCCTCAGGATCGCCTCGTATTGCTCGGCCGCCGCGGCCGGGTTCGTCGCGGCGAGCATGTCCGCGAGAGAACGCCTGAGCTCGAGGTCCACGGGCCGCGCCGCGACGAGACGCTCGAGCCAGGCCCTCTCCTCCTCCTTTTTCCCGAGAGAGCGGGCGAGCTCGCGGCGCATCTCGGCGTGTAGGACGAGGTCGAGCCCGCGGTCGCGCGCGCGCTCGAGCGCCTCCTGCGCCTCGGTCCGCTTGCCTCTCGCGAGGAGCGTGCGCGCGAGGTCGCGGAAGACGAGCGGATCCACCGCTCCGAGCCGGAGCGCCTTCTCGAAGCAGGCCTGCGCCTCCTCGAGCTTGCCGCCGACCAGGTAGAGCGAGCCGAGACGCGCCTCGAGATCCGGCGCCTCGGGCGCCGCGGCGACGGCCTGCTCGCACGCGCGCGTCGCCGCCGCGAGGTCTCCGCTCAGGAGAGCGTGCTCGGTCTCCTCGAGAAGCAGATCGGGAGCCCTGGGAGCCAAAGTGAGCGCACGCGCCCGGAGCTTCGCCGCCTCGTCCGTCTTCCCGAGGAGCTTCTTCGCCCGAGCCGCCAGCGCGAGGGCGCGCGCGGGGAGACCCGACGCGGGGACGGCGAAGCGCGAGAGCACGGCGATCGTCGAGCCGCCCGCCTGGGCGTGCGCGTCCGAGAGCTTCTCGCTCGCCGCGAGCGCGTACTCGGCCGCGTGCTCGTCGTTCCCGGACGCGAGCTCGACGAGAGCGAGAGCGAGCCCTCGCCGCGCGGTCTCGGCCGCCTCCGCGGGAGCGGGCGCATTCTCGAGGAGCTGGGCC
>JACQDU010000151.1 GCA_016200955.1 bacterium | reverse complement strand
GCGACGTCGAGCCGCGCCGCGCGAGGGGCGCCGGGGAGCGCGCGTCAGGACTCCTCGGAGTCCTCGCCCGCGGCCTTCGGTCTCCGGGGCCGCTCGATCCCGTAGGCATCGAGCTTACGGAGGAGGGTCCGCCTCGGCATCCCGAGGAGCTCGGCCGCCCGCGTCTGGTTTCCGGCGCACGCGCGGATGGCTTCCTCGATCTTCGTGCGCTCGAGCTCCTTCAGGTCCTTCTGCAGATCGCCCGAGGACGCGGTGGGCGCTCCCGCGGCCTCGTGGCGGCCGGTCGGGGCCGGCGTCGGCGACGCTGCGGCGCCGTCCTTGGCCGGCGAGCCCCCGAGCGCAATGTGCTCCGCGCGGATCGGTCCCTCGTCGCAGACGACGACGGCGCGCTCGACCGCGTTCCGGAGCTCCCGGACGTTCCCCGGCCACGCGTGGCGCATGAGGAGGTCGAGGGCGTCGGTGGCGAGCTCGGGAGCGGTCTTGAGCCCGAGCTGGGACGAGGCCATCTGGATGAAGAGCTGCGCGAGAGGAGCGATGTCGTCCTCGCGCTCCCTGAGCGGAGGGATCGCGATGCTGAAGCCGTTCAGGCGGAAGTAGAAGTCCTTCCGGAACCGCCCGGCCGTGGCCTCGGCCTCGAGGTCGTGGTTCGTGGCGGCGACGATCCTCACGTCGATCGAGCGAGGCGTGAGCGACCCGACTCTCAGGACCTGTCTCTCCTCGAAGACGCGGAGGAGCTTCGCCTGGATCGGGAGCGACATGTCGCCGACCTCGTCCAGGAAGACCGTGCCTCCGCGGGCTTGCTCGAGGAGGCCGATCTTCGTGCTGTGAGCTCCCGTGAAGGCGCCCTTCTCGTGGCCGAAGAGCTCGCTCTCGAGGAGAGGCTCCGAGAGCGCGGCGCAGTTGATCCCGAGGAAGGGCTTCTCCGCGCGCACCGACTTCGAGTGGATCGCGTGAGCGATGATCTCCTTCCCCACTCCGGTCTCTCCCAGGACGAGCACGTTCATGTTGCTGCGAGCGACCCGGCTGACCGTCGCGAGGACCTTCCTCATGGCGGCGGTCCGCATGACGACCGGATTGCCGTCGACGCTCAGGTCCATCGAGGTCCTGAGCCCGCTCTCGTTGGCCTTGGACCTCGACGCGCTGGACGGCTTCACGTTGTGCGTCGCGTGGGGATCGCCCGGGATCTGGGTCGCCTCCCAGTCGCGCTGGAGGACGACCGCGACGTGCGCGATGTGGATCGAGTCGCCAGGCCTCACCGCGACGGGCCTGAGCGGGGCGATCCTCACATTGTTGACCGTCGTCCCGTTGGAGCTGCTCAGGTCCTCGAGAAGGAGCTCGGGTCCCAGGTGCAGGACCGCGTGGCGCCGCGACACGGACGGGTGAGGCACGCAGACGTCCGCGTCGGACGTGCGGCCGATGACGACGCTCCCTGTATTGGGTAGGTCGTGGGTCTCGAGGATCGTGTCGTTGACGACCACGAGGCGAGTGCCGGCCTCGCCCGTCGCCGGCGCGATCGGTTCCACGACCGGGCGCGCAAGCTCCTCGGGCGGCACCGCCCCCAGGTCCATGTGCGTTGCTTCGTCCCAGTTCGTCCCCATGAGCGGCTCTCGCCTCCGAGACTAGCCACTCGGGGTCGGGGCTTCCAGGCAAATGGCGCCAGAGCGGCACAATGTGCGCCCCGTGGCGCAAGCGGTGCCCAAGTGCCACTCTGTGCAACGCGATGTCTCGAAGGAACTTGAGGCTCGCGACGCTCCGGCGCAGTTCTTGAGCAGGCACCCGAGCGTGAGCCGTGCGCGCGAACCCGGAAGCGCGAGATCGAGTCCTCTGGAGAATGCACGATGAGCGTGCGGGCGTCGAAGAAAACGGATGAAGTCCTTGCTCGGGGTGAGACACGACACTCCGAGCTCCCGCGGTCGCGGACGGACGACCTGATCGTCCGCGATCTGGCCGACGAGGTCGTGGTCTTCGACCAGCTCTCCAGCAAGGCGCACTGCCTCAACTCGACCGCGGCGCTCGTCTGGAGGCGTTGCG
>JACQDU010000150.1 GCA_016200955.1 bacterium | reverse complement strand
CGGGGAGAGGCACGCACTCGCGCCCGCGCGAGCGCACGAGCGGCGGCGCCTCGCCCGAGAGGAGCCGCGGCCACGTCGCCGCACGCACGCCCACTCCGAGCGGAGAGACGACTCCGAGCGCCGTGATCCGGACCGATCGCTCAGGCGGCACGGATGGGCTCGCCGAAGATCAGGGACGCGTTGCAGCCGCCGAAGCCGAACGAGTTGCTCATGGCGTGGCGCACGCGCGCCTCGCGCCGCGCCGGGATCAGGTCGAGCGAGCCGATCTCGGGATCGACCGCTCCGATCCCGAGCGTCGGCGGCAGGAGCTGCCGCTCGAGCACGAGGAGCGTCACGACCGCCTCGACCGCTCCGGCGCCGCCGAGCGTGTGGCCGATCGCCGGCTTCGTCGCCGAGAGCGGGATCCGCGCGAGCCGCTCGCCGAAGACGGAGCGCATGGCGCGCGCCTCGCTCACGTCGTTCGCGGGAGTCGCGGTCCCGTGCGTGTTCACGTAGTCGATCGCCGCAGCGTCGAGCCCCGCCATCTCGAGCGCGCGGCGCATGGCGAGCGCGGCGCCTCTCCCCTCGGGCTCGGGCTGCGTCAGGTGGTGCGCGTCGGCGGACTCGCCGTAGCCGAGGAGGCGCGCGATCGGCCGGCGGCCCGCGCGCCGAGCGGTCTCGGCGCGCTCGAGGACGACCGCGGCGAAGCCGTCTCCCAGCTTCATGCCGGTGCGGCCCGCGCTGAAGGGCGTCGTCTGCCCCGGCGCGAGCGCCTTGAGAGAGGCGAAGCCCGCGAACGTGTGCACGTCGAGCGCGTCGAAGCCCGCCGCGATCGCGACGTCCGCTCGCCCGCGGCGGATCGCGTCCGCGGCGAGCGCGAGGCTCGACGCTCCCGCGGCGCAGGCGTTCGAGACGAGGAGCGCCTCTCCTCTCACGTCGAGAGACTCGCAGAGAGCGTCGAGGAGAGGCTCCGTGTCGTAGCTCCTGAGCGCCGCGTAGTCGGCCTCGGCGGGGCCGCGGGCGCAGAAGCCCTCCCAGAAAGCCGGGGCCGAGGCTTGAGCCGCGAGAGAAGACCCCACGAGGAGAGCCGTGCGTTCGGGGTCGGGCGCGCGCTCTCCGGCTCCCGAGCGCGCGAGGGCCTCGCGGCACGCGGCGAGCAGGTGAGCCGCCGCGCGGCTCCTCGCGTCACCCTGCTTTCCTGGAAACTCGCTCTCGGGGAGCTCGCCGCCGTCCTTCACGGAGCAAGTCGAGACATCGATCGACACAAGCGGCCGGATACCCGACGCTCCCGCGGCGAGGGCGGTCCAGCAAGGCTCGACGCCGCGCCCGAGGCTCGTCGTGAGGCCGATCCCGGTGACGAAAAGCTCCGCTTCCATGCGGGCCGCACTATAATCGTCGGCCTGTGACCCGTGTCAACGGAAAGGCGCGCCCGACCTGGTCTCCCGGGAGCCGCGCCGCGCTCCTCGCGGCGCTCGGGCTCGTCGGGCTCGTCGCGACGGCTCGCGCCGACGACGTTCCCGCGGACGCGCGCGCCTTTCTCAAGGCCTGGGCCGAGCGGATGCGCGGCGTCAGGAGCCTGCGCGTCGAGTTCGATCAGACCAAGGAGCTCAGGATCCTCAAGCGACCTCTCGTCTCCCATGGAGTGGCTTGCTTGAAGGGCAAGAAGCTCCTCATGGTCGTCTCGAAGGACGGCGAGCGCGAGACGGAGCTCCAGGTCGATGTCGAGAAGGGCGAGGCGCGCCTCCATTACCCGAAGCTCAAGCGCGTCGAGGTCGTCGAGATCGGCAAGGGCGCGCAGACCCCGGCCTCCGCGCCTTTCCCGATCTTCGGCGGCGACGTCGAGGCCTTGCCCGAGACTTACTCGGTGAAGCTCGAGAAGGAGACCGACGGCGCGGAGCGCGACGTGCTCGTCCTGACGCCGCGCGAGAGGAAGGGCGCCGCCGAGATGCGCATGTTCTTCGACAAGGGCGAGATCTCCGAGGTGCGCCAGGTGGACGCGAAGGGAGACAAGGTGCGCGTCGTCGTGAAGAAGTTCGAGAAGAACCCCGAGCTCGACGACGCGGCGGTCGCGCTCGAGGTTCCCGAGGGGACGAAGGTCGTGCCCATGTTCGGACGCGCCGACGAAGCTCCCGTGAGCACGACGAGCCGGTGAGCCCGACAGCGATGATGAGGGCGCGCGCTCTCGTTCTCCGGCTTCCCGCGCTCCTCGCGCTGTCGTTCCTCGTCGAAGGCTGCGTCATGGGGACGCAGAAGGAAGGCCGCGTCATCGCGGTGAACGACGTCGCGCGCGTGAAGGTCGGGAAGACCACGCGGCAGGACGTGCTCGACATCTTCGGTCCGCCGACCGCGTTCACGCGTGGCCTCAGGACGGAGCTCCAGCCGCTCGGAGTCAGGCCGCCCGCCGTCGCACAGACTCCCGCGGCGCTCGAGGACGTGTACACCTACGAGTACCGCGAGGAGAACGAGGTCTTCTACACGATCTTCCTCCTATACACGTCGTTCAAGAGAGTCAAGCTCTCGGACACGCTCATGTTCGTCTTCGACCCGAACGACGTCGTGAAGTACGTAGCCTTCGCGAGACAGACCGACGCCGAGCCCGAGGCCAAGAAGTAACGTGAGACGTCCGGGGAGAGCCGGCGCCCTCGTCTTCCTGGGCGCGCTCGCTCTGTGCCCGGGCTGCGGCGCGGCGGCGCTCATCCACGACAAGACGATCGGACCGATCAGCCCCGCGGGCTACGTGCACCCGCTCGTCACGGGAGAGAACTTCGTCGTGGACGAGCAGGGCCCTCACGTGGACCAGAAGGACACGGCGCTCCTGCGGCCCTTCCCGCGCGACTTCCTCGACCGCGGCGCGACTTTCGTGCCGCTCGCGCGAGGGCTCGAGTTCGGGATCGCGGGCTTCTCGATCTTCGTCAAGAAAGACGGCCTCGCGGGCGCTCCCGTGCCCGCCGACACGGCGAAGAAGCTCAGGCTCGGCATGAGCGTCGAGGAGATCCTCGCTCTCCTCGGGGCCCCGCGGATCTGGATCAAGCGCGAGCACCTGAGCTTCATGGGCTACCAGGCCGACGTGGGGCTCGACCTCGACCTGCATATAGGCTGCCCTCCCGGCGTCTCGGACCTCATCCCGATCCCGGGGATCTCGAGCCTCTCCTTCGCGCGCTCGGCGAAGTCGCGGACTCCCGTGAAGACGATGCTCTTCTTCGACTCCGAGGACCGGCTCATCTCCGCCGTCTCGAACGAGAGGCCCGAAGAATGACGAGAGCTCGCGTCGCGAAGGCCATGCTCGCGCTCGTTCTCGTCGTCGCGGCGGGCTGCCGCATCGAGACGGAGAAGTACGGCGACGACACCTTCCTGAAGAAGGACTTCCCGAAGGTGCGCGGGATCACCACGGCCGAGGACGTGGCGGCCCACATCGGCCCACCGGACGAGGTCCGCACGCCGGGAGACGAGGTCTGGTTCATCTACCGCTACCGCGAACGGGAGGCCTACTCGCTGATCCTCACGTATTACCTCGACTTCTTCAAAATCCTGCGGCGAGAAGGCATCGAGAAGACGCTCTTCGTCATCTTCGACCGGAACGACCGTCTCCTTTACTGGACCGCGAGCTCGAGCCCGACGGACTGAGCGCGCGTAGAGAGACTCGGCTCCGGAGATCTCGGTGCTCGTGGGAACGGGCCGGGGCTCCGAGTAGAATCGTGCCGGGGGCGCGTGCGGATGCGTGTCTGCGACCTGACGACGCTCTACATCGACGGCGGCGAGGGCGGCGTCAACACGTACCTCCTCGAGAAGGCGCGCTACTTCTCTTCTCTCCGCGAGGTCGAGTCGCACACGATCATCGTCCCGGGCGAGCGCGACGAGAAGCTCGAGCTCCACGGCTCGACCGTCTGGAAGATCAGGAGCCCGCGCCTCCCGAGCAGCCCCGGCCCCGAGAGCCGCGTCCTCGTGAGCTTCGATCGGATCCGCCGGATCCTCCGCGAGGAGTCGCCGTCGGTCGTCGAGGTGGACAACGCTTACTTCCTCGGGCGAGTCGCCTCGGGCGCGCTCCGCTCGAGGAACGTCCCGGTCGTCGGTTTCTATCACGTGCACCTGCCGACCATGGCTCGCCTCGCGACCGCCAGGGCGGGCAGCGTGCTCCCGCGCGTGCTCGAGCACTTCACGTGGCGTTACGTGAGGCTCTGCAGCCGCTGGCTCGACAGGCTCATGGTCTCGACGCCCGAGATGCACGAGAGCCTCTCCGTGCGCGGCTTTCGGGGCCTCGAGTACGTACCGCTCGGAGTGAACCTCGACATCTTCCGGCCGAACGGGAACGCACGCTCGGAGCGCCCGACGGTGATCCTCACGGTCGGGCGGCTGAGCCCGGAGAAGAACTTCGAGGACCTGATCGACGCTTTCAAGCTCCTGGGAGAGCGCGGCGACTATCGCCTGCAGGTCGTGGGAGACGGCCCGTGGCGCGGCCGCCTCGAGCGCCGCGCCGGAGGAGACGAGCGGATCCAGTTCCTCGGCCTCTACCCTCACGGAGAGGAGCTCGCGCAGCTCTATGCCGCCGCGGACGTCTTCGCGCTCCCGTGCACGAACGAGTGCTTCGGCCTCGCGATCCTGGAAGCTCTCGCCTCGGGGCTGCCGGTCGTGGCCGTGAAACAAGGCGGCCCGGTCCATCTCGTCGTCCCGGGAGTCGGCGCTCTCGCGGAGCCGGGGAACGCGGCCGACCTCGCGGCGAAGATAGAGGCCGTCTCCAAGGCCCGCTGCCGCTCCGAGCCGGAGCGGGAGCTCGCGCTGGCCTGCCGCCTCCACGCCGAGACGAATTATTCGTGGGAGAAGACGTTCGACCGCGTCCTCGATGTCTACGACCGCGCGCGCTTCGAGAGAGGGCACGCGGTCTCCCGCAAGCCTCGCGTGCCGGAGCGGCCGGAGGCGGATATCCTCGCTTACCCCGGGGCGACGCAGGTCGCGGCGGAGGGAAAGGACGAGAAGGTCGTCTCGCATCACGCGGGCTGACTCGGAAACCGGGACGCAAAGGCGCAAAGACGCAAAGGCGCAAAGGCATCTTCCGGTAAGGGGGCCTTGGCGTATGCGGACCGCTGGAGCGCGTCGATCAGAAAGTAGACGAGAGCCCGAGCTCGGGCCCGCCACCGATCCAGGAGCTCTGCTTGAACTCGTGGCCGCTCGCGCGGGAGCCGAAGGCATCGCGGAGGTCGTAGACCTGGCCGCTCACGACGAAGATCCCGAGCACGGCCTCGAGCCCGTAAGCGAGACGGAGCCGCACCCCCGCTCGCGTGAGGCCGGCGCTGCTGCCGGGGCGGCTCCACGAGAAGTAGTTGAGGATCGTGTCGATGTAGAGACCGACGCGTGAGGTCGGGTTCCACACGAAGACGATCCCGAGGACGGGCGTGAAGAAAGCCTCCGTGCTGCGAGAGATCGCCATCGACGCGCCGCCTTGCGGGAGCGGAAACGGCGCGGCCGGGTGAATGCCGAGCCGGTAGCTCACCCACCCGAATCCGGCGTAGCACTCCGCGCGGAAGTCGGCGTTGTCCACGAGCCAGAGCCGGAGATCGATCGCGAGCTGCTGGAACTCCACGCGAGCGCTCGCTCGCGCGCTCTGCGGAAGCTCGCGCGCGGGGATTCCCATGCGCACGTCCTCTCCCGCGGGCCTCACGGGGCCTTCGGCCGTGAGCGAGATGTAATTCACGCCCGCTCCGTAGAAGCCGAAGACCTTGAACGCGAACGCCCCGCGCGCGCCCGTGGTCCAGCGAGGCACCGAGAGCTCCGCTTGCGGGTCGAAGCGATTCGAGCGCCCGCTCTTTCCGTAGCGGAAGCTCGAGTCGAAGATCGCTCCGAGGAGGGAGCCCTCGAAGCGCACGCGCTCCTCGCGGGGCGCGTCGCCCTCGTCCTGGCCGAAGCCGGGGCGGTCGGTCTTCCCGATCTGCGGCCCGGTCGGCGCGTTGTCCGAGCGAGGCGGCGTTGGCGCGCTCGAGGAATCGATGGGAGCCGGAGCCTCCTGCGCTCGCGCTTCCGCTGAGAGGAGCGCGACGGCGATCGGCACCGAGATGCGAGCGAGCCCTCGAGGGAAGCTCACGCGGGCGAGCCTACCGCGCGGACTCGAGAATTGCGATCGTCGCGAGAGGAGCCGATACTGGCGCTCCATGCAGGTCGGGCGCTGGCTCGGGTCTTTCGCGATCGTCCTCGCCCTCGCGTGTCTCTCGGGCTGCGCTTCCACGGAGCCGAGCGTCTTTCCCGACCTCGGACCGCTCACGGACGAGCAGGCTCTCGCGATCATTCACTCGAGGACCGAGGCCGCTCGCTCGCTCCAAGCGGTCCTCTCGGTGACCTACGAGAGCAAGGAGTTCGACGGCACTTTCACCGCGGTCTGCAATTACGAAGCTCCGGGAAAGATGCGCATCACCGCCTTCAAGGACATCGTCCTCTCGACGCGAGGGATCTTCGATATCCTGTTCACGCCGACCGAATACGCGATCGACGTCGCCGAGATGGGAGGAACGCCCGCCGTCCACGATCGCGGCAAGATCGTGGGCTTCCCATCGAAGCATCCACGCTTCGCAGGTTTCTTTCTGGCAGGCGAGGTCCTCTTTCTTCCTGGCAAGGTGCTCAACGCGGCACGATGTCGAGACTTCGCGGATGGCGACGCGCTCGGTGCTCTCCTGATCTCTGGTTGGCTCCCGAGCGGTGCGGCCGCCTCCTTCTTTTTCGACGAAGGCACGCTGCGCCCGACAACCGGATCCGTCCTCGACCGCGAGCGAAGGAGCGCAACGCTTGACTACAGAGATTGGCGGAAGACACGCGGCGTTTTCATCCCCGGCTCCGTTGTCTTCGTTGACAAGACGACGCACACGACGATCACATGCAAGGTCCAAGATCTCGACGTGAACACGCCGCTCGACCCATCGATCTTCTCTCCCGACTCCGTGGGAGAGAACCCCAAGTGATCTCCCGCGCCCTCGGGTTCATCGAGCGGCTGAGCCTCAAGAGCCCGAGGACGACGTTCATCGTGTCGGCCGTCTTGCTCGCGCTCTCGGGCCTCGCGCTCTACGAGGCGAGGATCGTGACGGACGTGACCGAGATCATCCGCACGCCGGCCGCGCGGGCGTTCAAGGACGTCGCGAAGGTCTTCGGCCTGAACCAGCGCGCGTTTCTCCTCGTGGAGTCGGACCGCCAGGGGAGAGAAGCGCATCTCCTCCGCTTCGCCGACTCGCTGAAAGAGAGGCTCGAGCACAAGGGCCTCGTCGAGTCGGTCGAGCACGGGCTGCCCGTGGACCCGGAGGCGCTCGCGACGAAGCTCCTCCCGTGCGCGCCGCTCTACTTCCAGGAAGACGAGCTCCCCGAGCTCGAGCGACTCCTCTCGAGGGAAGGCATGCGAGAGCAGGCCGCGAAGCAAGCGAGCCGGATCGGCCTCGCTGGCCTCGGCCCGGCGGAGGAGTGGGCCGGGCGCGACCCGCTCGAGCTCTCGCGAGCGCTCGTCTCCCGCGCCCGCACGCTCCAGGGCTCGTGGCGCCTCGCTCCCGGCACGGACTTTCTCTCCGAGGACGGGAGAGCGCTGGTCTGGTCGCCTCGCGCCGTCCTTCTCCTGTGCATCCCGACGATCTGGGGAACGGTCGTCGGCATGGGAGCGTTCGCCGCTCTCGCGCGGAGCTTCTCGGCTCTCTCGCTCGCGTGCGCGGCCGTGCTCGTCGGGCTCGGGAGCGATTACTCGATCCACGTCGCATGCGCCGCGCTCGAGCTTCGCGCGAAGGGGCTCGATGTCGCAGCGGCGATCCTCTCGGGAATCCGCCAGACGTGGACCGGGCTCCTCGGATCGGTCTTCACGTCGATCGTCGCCTTCCTCGCGTATCAGGCGTCGGAGCAGACCTTCCTGAAAGAGATGGGCCTCCTCACGGCGATCGGTCTGTTCGTCTGCCTGCTGGGAGCCGTGCTCCTCCTGCCGCCGATCCTGCAGTTTCTCCTCTTGCGCGAGGGCTCGAAGCGGATCGGAGGAGAGCCGCGGACGTTCGGCGTGAGCACGTTTGCGCGGCTCTCGATTCATCGGCCATGGCTCATCGTCGCGCTCTCGCTCGGGCTGAACGTCGCGTGCGTCGCGAGGATCATGCGCTCGCCGATCGAGATGGAAGACGACCTCAAGAACGTACAGGCGCGCGACTCGAAGCCGCTCGCGGCGCAGGCGAGGATCGCGGCCGTCTTCTCGGGCTCGCAGGAGCCGATCACGATCGTCCTCTCGGGGCCGACCGAGGCCGACGTCGTCCGCGCGTCCTCGCGCCTCGAACGCCCGCTCGCGCGCCTCGTCGCGGAAGGCACGCTCGTGTCGCGCGCCTCGGTCGCGCCGCTCCTCCCGTCGATCGAAGATCAAGAGAAGGCGCTCTCTCTCCTGAAGAAGATCGATCCGCGAGAGGTCGCGGCGAACCTGCGCGACGCTCTCGAGGGAGCCGGCTTCGACGCGAGCGCCTTCGAGCCGGCGATCACGACGACCGTGCGAGCCGTCTCGAGGAGAGAGCCGCTCACGCTCGACGAGCTGCGCGGGCTCGGGCTCGCTCCCATGATCGAGCGCTTCATCGCGAAGACCGAGGGCCGCGCGCATGCGCTCGTCCTCGTGAACCCGACGACGGACCTCTGGAGCCCGTCTCTCCGCGCCGAAGTCGTCGCGAAGCTCCGCTCCGCTCTCGCCGAAGCCGGCGTCGACGCCCGCGAGCGCGCGCCCGGAGAGCCCGAGGGCGCGGGCGTCCGCGGCGCTCTCACGAGCTTCTTCATGATCTCCGACGAATCCGCACGGCAAGTCTCCGAGGACTTTCACCGGATCACGCTCCTCACGCTGGTCGGCGTGACGGCGATCGTCGTCTTGCAGTTCCGGAGGCCGCTCAGGATCCTGCTCGTGCTCCTGCCGCCGGCGCTCGGCCTTCTCTGGACGGCGGCGGCGTGCTCGTTTCTGGGATACCGTCTCAACCTCATGAACCTGGGCGTCCTCCCCATGCTCTACGCGGTCGGGATCGACGACGGGATCTATCCCGTCGACCGCTACTTCTCTCGGCCCGGGGAGGGCGTCGCCGAAGCCTTCCGCTGGAAGGGAGGAGCCATGGTCGTCTGCATGACGACGACCATGGTCTCGTTCGGGAGCCTCGCTCTCTCGCAGAACCTCGGGATCTCGTCGGTCGGCGTTCTCACCTTCATGGGCCTCGGGCTGTGTCTCGTCGCGTCCGTCGTGACCCTGCCTGCCGTGCTCGAGCTTCTCCGCCGCGTTTCGTCGCGCGACTCCTCCCCCCTCGGCAAAGCGGGCGTCCCCGATTCGCCCTCCCCCCGCGCAGCGGGGTGAGGGTAGGGTGGGGGGCCTTCAGGAAGGAACGTGTACGTGAGCCAGGGCCTCGCGCTCGTGACCGGAGCCTCGCGCGGGATCGGGCGTGCCTGCGCGCTCGCGCTCGCCCGCGAGGGGTTCGAGTTGCTCGTGAACTTCCGCGTTCAGGAGGAGAAAGCACGAGAAGTCGTGAGAGCCATCGAGTCCGCCGGAGGGAAGGCGCGCGCCCTCGGCTTCGATGTGCGCGATGGAGCCGCGACCGACAGAGCTCTCCTGCCGCTCATCGAAGAAAGACCGCTCGCGGCGCTCGTCGTGAACGCTGGGATCGCGAAGGACAACCTCCTCGCGGCGACGACCAGCGAGGACTGGGCGAGCGTCGTCGGGACCTCGCTCGATGGTTTCTTCCACACGACGCGCCTCGCCGTGCGCGGGATGCTCCGGGAGCGGCGCGGGAGGATCGTGACGATCGCCTCGGTCTCCGGCCTCGCGGGAGTTCCCGGGCAGACGAGCTACTCGGCCGCGAAGGCCGGCCTCATCGGCGCCACGCGCTCGCTCGCCCAGGAAGTCGCGAAGCGCGGCGTGCTCGTGAACTGCGTCGCTCCCGGATTCGTCGAGACCGACATGACCGCCTCGCTCCCGCGGGACGAGATCCTGAAGCGGATCCCGCTCGGGCGCATGGCGAGGCCCGAGGAGATCGCCGAGGTCGTCGCCTTCCTGTGCTCGGAGCGCGCGAGTTACATCACGGGAGCGGTGATCCCGGTGACGGGCGGCGTGCTGTAGGGAAGAACGCCCGACGACGACGATGGCAACGACAACGAGACGACCACGACGACGATCGCGATCACGACACGCGATCACGCCCACGGAAAGCCTCGCGCGCCGCACGAAGGCCGGCGTTTCTCCCGTGCGCAATGGGAAAGGCGGCGTAATATTCCTGGAAGTGGATGAGCTGAGGACCGATCCCCGAGCCGAGGTCCCGCCCGCGAGCCGCGCCGCTCCGGCGCCCGAGAAGCTCGAGGACGCTCTCGCCGCGCACACGCCCTCCATCGCCCGGTGGCTTCTCCCGTGGCTCCTCATGCTCTGCGCACTGGGCTGCGGAGCAGTCTTCCTCTACAGGATCGCGACCCGGAAGGTGCCGGTCGCCGTCGACGTCGTCCCGGTCCAGCGAGGCGAGGTCGAGAAGACCGTCGCGTCCGTGTCCGCGGGCCGGATCGTCGCGCGCCGGCGCTCGCGCGTCGCCGCGGAGGTCATGGGGCGGATCGTCAACATCCAGAAGGGGAAGGGCGAGCGCGTCCAGGCCGACGAAGTCGTGCTCGAGCTGGACTCGAGCGAGATCGACGCCCAGCTCGCCATGGCCCGGAGCACCGCCGACGCTGCGAGAGCGGCCGTCTCCGAGCTCCTCGCGCACCTCGACACGGCGCGGCGGGAGTACGACCGCCGGAAGAGGACCGCTCCCGGCGTGGTCGCGCCCGAGATCGTCGAGCGCGCCGAGCGCGAGGTCGCGGCGCTCGAGGCAGGCCTCCTCACGCTGCAAGCGCGCGTCGCCGAGGCCGACGCTCGCATCGTCTCGATCCAGGCCCTCCTCGCGAAGTTCAAGATCCGCGCGCCGTTCGCCGGAGTCGTCTCCGAGCTCTGGGTCGAGAAGGGCGAGGTCACGTCGATGGCCGGCGCCGCCGGCATGTCGAAAGCCATGGCGAGCGAGGCGGGCTTCAGCCGCCTCTTCGAGGTCATAGACCCCGACGATCTCTACATCACGGCGCCGATCGACGAGGCCGACCTCGCGCGCGTCTCGAGCGGCCTCAGGGCTCGCGTGACGCTCGATCCTTACCCCAGGGAGCCGTTCTTCGGCACGATCACGCGCGTCGCGCCCTACGTGCTCGACGTCGAGGAGCAGAACCGCACGGTCGAGGTCGAGGTCTCGATCCCTCCCGTCTGGAACGGGCGCGCGCTCAAGCCGGGGACATCCGCCGACGTCGAGATCGTCGTCGAGAGCAAGAAGGACGTGCCGCGCCTTCCCGCGCACGTCCTGATCGAGGGAAAGCGCGTTCTCACGGTGGAGAAGGGCGAGCTCGAGGGAGAGCTCCGCGTGGTCGAGCGCGAGGTCGATGTCGGCATCGAGAACTGGCGCTTCGCCGAGGTGCGCGGCGGGATCGCCGAGGGAGCGCTGGTCGTCGCTGGAGCTGAGAACGACGTCCGCGTGAAGCCGGGACAGCTCGTCACGATTCGCAAGAAGCTCGACCCCGAATCGCGTTAGATCAGCGGCTGCTCGGACGGAGAGTGCCGAGCGCGCTCGCGTAGCGGTAGTAGATCTCGAGCGACAGGACGTTCATCGCGGTGACGTAGACGCGACCCCCGACGCGCTCGCGCGAGGTCGCCTCCCCGAGAACGTCCCACGAGCCGGAGGCGCAGACCGTCTCCTCCGCGCCGCCGGGGTGGTGGTTCATGTGGAGCGTGTCGGCGAGCTGGCGCCTCCAATTCTTCCAGCTCGCACCATTGGGGCCGTCGATCTGGAACAGCGCGAGGGTCCCCATGAACCAGTAGGTCGAGTCGTTCCCGGAGCACGACGGATCCGGGTCCCAGCAAGGAGCCCGCGCGGCGAGCGCCGCGCATGCGTCGGCGGCGACCTCCGCTCGGTTCTCCTTTGCGTTCCTCCTCTCGAACGCCAGCGCCAGCAAGCCACACGCAGCTTCCTTCGGGTGAGCACTGCTCGAGCGCACGGCGCCGAGCCCGTGGCTGCGCACCCAGGCACGCGCGGAGGCGAGAGCCTCCACGTCCACCTCGAGGCCGTCGATCTTCGCGCTCTCGAGGGCGAGAAGGCACCAGAAGGTCGGCTCGATCGCGCTCTCGGCGCCGCGCGACCAGCCCCAGCCGAGGCCCGCGACGTGCGCGGCTTCGAGGGACTTGACCGCTCGCTGCGCGGGGGCCCGGTAGGCGACCGCGTTCGTGATCCCGTAGGCCTCGCAGAACGCGAGCGTCGCGAGGGCGTCCTCGAGGAGCTCGAAGTCGGACGGCTGGGCGACACCGCCGTCGAGCGCGTGCTGCTCGGCGAGGAGCCACTTCAAGCCCGCCCTCACGACCTCTCCCTGGCGCATCTCGTCGCCGGTCACGGGATCGAGGTAGCTCGCGCGGTTCGAGGGCGTCTGGCCGGCTCCCAGGAACCCGAGAACGGCGAGGCTCGTCGCGCTCACGGAACGGCAGCGCTCGCCTGCTCCGCGGCAGGTCGTGCCGCAGCAGCGACCGTCGAAGCCGTAGGGATCCCAGTGCCCATCGGGGGACTGATGCCGCGCGAGCCATCTGAGGCCGAGCTCGACCGAGCCCTCGATCGCTCGACCTCAACCCCTGGACGTCGCGAACTTGAGCGTCCTCGGCGCCGGTGGAGGATCCGGGCTGGGACGCGTCGCCGCGGAGATCGCGAAAGGCACCGCCACGAGAAGCGCCACGGCGCCCGTCGTGGCGAGCGCGGCGACGCCCATGGCGACGGCTCTCCTCGCTCTCATCCGCTCCCCCGGGCGTCACGTCGCAAAGAGCGGGCCGCTCGCCGGCCTCGCTCCGCCGAAGGCTTTCTGCGACGAGGTTCGGTCTCCTCCGGGAGGAACTCCCCGGCCAAACGGGCGTCCGTGCCATAAAATGCTGGAAGCTTCGTTCCCACGAGGAGAAGGCCCGTGCGGCGAAACGCCGCGGGGAGCTTCCCTGGAAGAGACCGCGAGAGGAGCCGCACGTGATCGAGCTCCGAGGGATCGAGAAGGTCTACCCGCTCGGCGCCCACGCGGTTCACGCCCTCCGCGGCGTCGACCTCACGATCCGCCCGGGCGAGCTCGTCGCGATCACCGGCCCCTCGGGGTCCGGGAAGTCGACGCTCCTCCAGATCACGGGCTGCCTCGACACGCCGACGCGCGGGAGCTACCGGCTCCTGGGAGAAGAAGTCGCCGGGCTCGGCGCGCGCCGGCTCGCTCTCATCAGGAACCGCATCCTCGGGTTCGTCTTCCAGAGCTACCACCTCCTCGCGCGGCTCTCGGCGGCGAGGAACGTCGAGCTGCCGCTCCTCTACGCCGGCGTCGGGCGCTCGGAGCGCCGGTCGCGCGCGCGCGCCGCGCTCGAGGAGGTCGGGCTCGGCGACCGCGTGGACCACAGGCCCTCCGAGCTCTCCGGCGGAGAACGGCAGAGAGTCGCGGTCGCGCGGGCTCTCGTGACGCGCCCGAAGGTCGTCCTCGCGGACGAGCCGACCGGGAACCTCGACTCCCGCTCGGGCGAGGCCGTGCTCGAGCTCTTCCGGCAAGCGAACCGCGCGCGCGGGATCACGATCATCGTCGTCACGCACGACCGGTCCGTCGCCTGCTCCATGGACCGCGAGGTCGCGATCCGGGACGGCAACATCGTCAAGGACGGCGCGCCCGCTCTCGTCGCGTGAGCCCTCTCGCCCTCTCGCGCCTCGCCGTCTTCGCTCTCTGGGACGAGAAGCGACGCGTCGGCCTCGCGGTCGTGGGAGTCGTGATCGGCGTCACGTCGATCGTGCTCCTCATCTCGATCGGCGTCGGCGCACGCACTTACGTGAGGCAGCAGTTCAGCGGGATCGGAGCGAACGTGCTCGTGATCCTCCCCGGACGCGTCGAGACGACTGGAGCGATGCCGGGCGTGACGACGGGCACGCCTCACCCGATCACGATCGACGACGTGCGCGCGCTCAGGCGCTCCTGCCGCGAGATCAAGGAGATCGCGCCGATCGTGCTCGGCTCCTCGCACATCTCGAACGGCGAGCGTTCGCGCGACTGCCTCGTGCTCGGGACGACCGCCGAGTTCGAGGAAGTTCGCCGCTTCCACCCCGCGGTGGGCCACTTCCTGCCGCCGGACGGGCAGATGAGCCGCGGCGACCGGATCTGCGCGCTCGGCCACACCGTCGCGCGCGAGCTGTTCCCGAGCGAGACCGCCCTCGGGAAGAAGGTGAAGATCGGCGGCTCGTCTTACCGCGTTCAGGCCATCATGGAGCGGAAGGGGAGACAGCAGGGCTTCGACGTCGACGACCTCGCCTTCATCCCGGAGCCGGCTGGCCGGCGGCTGTTCAACGCGCGAGGCGAGACCCGCGTCCTCGTCGAGCTCGTCGCCATCGAGGAGGAGGAGAAGGGCGCGGCCGCGATCAGGAAGCTCCTCAAGGAGCGCCACAAGGGAGTCGAGGACTTCACCGTGCTCACCGCGGGCTCCGTCATGGACATCCTCCAGCGGATCGTCGCCGTCCTCACGGGAGCGCTCGCGGGGATCGCCGGGGTGAGCCTCGTCGTCGGTGGGATCGGGATCGCCAACGTCGCGATCGTCGCGACGACCGCTCGCACCGAGGAGGTCGGGATCAAGAAAGCGCTCGGCGCTCACCCGGCCTGGATCCTCGCGCAGTTCCTCCTCGAGAGCGGCCTCACGGGAGCGCTCGGAGGAGCAGCGGGAGCCGCGCTCGCGGCGCTCGGAGTCGCTCTCGCGAAGCTCGCCCTCGGAGACGCGCTCCCGCTCGAGACTCCGCTCTGGAGCGTCGCGCTCGCGATCGCGGTCTGCGCGGCGATCGGCCTCCTCGCCGGAGGCTTGCCCGCCGCTCGCGCCGCTCGCCTCGACCCGGTCGCCGCGCTGCGCTCGGGTGGAGGGAAGAAGTGATCTTCCCCGAAGCGGTGCGCTCGGCGTTCGCGTCCATGCTCGACCGGAAGGCGCGCGTGGCGCTGAACGTGCTCGGCGTGGCGATCGGCACGGGAGCGGTCGTCCTCCTCGTGGCCATGGGCGGCGGAGCGCGCGACGCCGTGCTGAACGAGTTCAACGCGTTCGGGTCGGGGATCGTCGTCGCGCAGCCGGGCCACACGGAGACGCTCGGCTTCTCGCCCAGCTTCGCCGGGAACAACATGCCGATCACCGTGGACGACGCGCTCGCGGTGGCGCGGCGCGTGCCCGGGATCGAGCACTCGAACCCGGTCGCGGCGGGGACCGCTCGCGTCGAGGCGAAGCCCCGCGGCCGGCACGTCCAGGTCGCGGGAGTCACGAGCGAGTGGGTCCATGTCTGGAACGTCCCCGTGATCGCGGGGACCTTCCTCCCTCCCGCGGACCCGAAGCGCGGCCCTCGCGTCGCGTGCCTCGGAGCGAAGCTCGCGCGCGAGCTCTTCCCGCGAGAGAACCCGCTCGGTCGCTTCGTGAGGATCGGCGGGACCCGCTTTCGCGTGATCGGCGTGATCTCGAAACAGCTCATGCTCGGGCTCGATCTCGACGACATGGCTTACATCACTGTCGACCGCGGCATGAAGCTGTTCGACCAGCGAGGGCTCATGTCGCTCGAGATGTCGGGCGGCCCCGGCGCCGACTCGCGCGAGCTCAAGGCGGAGGTCACGGCCGTCCTGAAAGCCCGCCACCGGAATCACGTCGACTTCACCGTGATCTCCCAGGACGACATGCTCGACACGCTCTCGACGGTGCTCGGCGCGATCACGAAGGGCCTCGCGGCGATCGCGGCGATCTCGCTCGTCGTGTCGGGAGTGGGGATCGCGAACACGATGCTCGTGACCGTGAACGAGAGACGCTCGGAGGTCGGGCTCAAGCTCGCGCTCGGAGCGACGCCGGGAGTCGTGCTGTTCGAGTTCCTCGTCGAGGCCGTCGCGATCGCCGGGACCGGGAGCTTCCTGGGCCTCGGCGCGGCCGTCCTCGCCGCGGGCCCTCTCGGGAGAGCGACGCTCGGCGTGCCGGCGCCGACGCCTCCCTGGATCCTCCTCCTCGCGGCGGGCGTCGCGCTCGTGCTCGGAGTGGGAGCGGGGATCTGGCCCGCGAGGAGCGCGAGCCGGATTCCCCCCGCGGAGGCGCTCCGGGAGGAATAGGTCTCACCGCGCTCATCCTCGAGCAGCGTGAGAGCCGCGGCCTTCCGCGGCTCGCCTGCGTCCATCACTTCAAGCAGGCGTTGCCACTCGTCATTGGCCACATCTCGGTGGTCGGAGGTCCGGGTTCCGGTTCCGGGTTCCGGGTTCC
>JACQDU010000096.1 GCA_016200955.1 bacterium | reverse complement strand
GCTCGGCTCGCGCCAGGCGAGCTTCCTCCGGATAGCCCGCCGAGAGCTCGATCGAGCGCTCGAGGTCCGCGATGGCGCCCTCCCGGTCTCCCTTGGCCTCCTTCGCGACCGCGCGGAGGCGGAAGGCGGTGCCGTCGCGAGGCTCGAGCTCGATCGACCGCGTGAGGTCCGCGATCGCGCGGTCGTTGTCTCCCGCGCACGCCGCGGCGGTGCCGCGGCTGCGCCAGGCGTGCGCGTCGCGCGGGTCGATCTCGACGGCTCGTGTGAGCGCCACGAAGCTCCCCTGGTGGTCGCCCGCGCTCCCGCGAATGGCTCCGAGGTCGGCCCACATCTCCGCGTTGCGAGGCTCGAGCTCGACGGCCCTCTCGAGGTCGGGGCCCGCGCGGGCGAGGTCGCCCGCCTGCGCGTGCGCGAGGGCGCGGTGGTGCCAGTGTCGGGCGGCGCCGGGCGCGAGGTCGATCGCCCGGGACGTGTCGGCGATCGCTCCGGCGAGATCGCGAGCCTGCGCGCGGACGGCGCTCCGGTCGGACCAGGCGTCGGCGTCGCGCGGGTCGAGCTCGATCGCTCTCGTCACGTCGGCGAGCGCGAGGTCGATCTCGTGCTTCCTCGAGCGAGCGGCGCCTCGCTCCCGCCAGGCGGATGCGGCGTTCGGGTCGAGGCCGATCGCGCGCGTGAGGTCGTCGATCGCCCGGTCGAGCGTGATCCTCGCCCGCGCGTACGCCGTCCCGCGACGGCAGAGCGCGAGAGCGCTCGCGGGGTCGAGCTCGATCGCCTTCGTGAAGTCGGCGATCGCGCCCTGCTGGTCGCCCTTCCGGTCGAGGAGCGCGCCGCGGTTGATCCACGCGAAGGAGTCCCCGGGATCGAGCTCGATGGCCCGCGTCATGTCGGCGAGGGCCCCCGCGTCGTCGCCCTTCCTCGATCGTGCTCCTCCGCGATTCACGTGCGCGCGGGCGTCGCGAGGAGCGAGCTCGATCGCCGCCGTGAGGTCGGCGATCGCTCCGTCGAGGTCGTCCGTCTTCCAGCGCGCCTCGGCTCGGCTCTTGAGCGCGGCGACGTTCGCGGGGTCGATCTCGAGCGCGCGCGACGCGAGGGCGCTCGCTTCCCGGTAATGCTTCTCGTCGTTCTTGCGCGCGGCGTCCTCGGCCAGGGAGCGCGCTTCCGCGAGCCGCGAGGCCACGAACGCCCAGCCGCCTCCCGCGCACGCCAGGGCTAGCCCGACGGCGCCCAGGGCCGCGACCCTCCACGAGAGACGGCGGGCGGCGGCCTCTCCGCGGGGCGGCGCTTCCGGCCGTTCGCGTGCCGTCTCCAGGATCGCGTCGAGCTCGAGCGCGACCTCGCGCGCGCCGGCCGGGCGGCTCGCGGGCTTCTTCTCGAGGAGAGAGAGGACGAGCCGCTCGAGGCTCGCCGGGATCCCGGGCGCGGACTCGCGCGGAGAGCGCGGCTTCTCGACGAGGTGCTTCTTCACGAGAGAGTAGCCCTCTCCCTGAAACGGCGGGCTTCCGGTGAGGAGCGTGTAGAGGAGAGCTCCCAGGCTGTAGAGGTCGGCGCTCGCGGTGACGGCGCCGGCGGCGTTCGCCTGCTCGGGCGCCATGTAAGCGAGCGTGCCCACGAGCTCCCCCGTCCGCGTGAGCGCGTGGCTCACGGCGAGCGACGCCGTGTGCGCTCCGACGAGGCCGAAGTCGGTGATCTTGGGCCCGGGCGTCTCCCCCGGTCTGCTCGACGTGAGAAGGACGTTCTGGGGCTTCAGGTCCCGGTGGACGAGACCTCGCTCGTGCACCGCGGAGAGCCCGCGCGCGATTCCCGCGGCGAGGGAGGCGGCCTCCCGCCACTCGAGGCGCCCTCTCTCCCGGATCAGGTCCTCGAGCGTGCCTCCCGGGAGGAGCTCGGAGACGAGGAAGGACGTGCCGTGGTCCTCGCCCGACTCGAAGAACGCGACGACGTTCTCGTGCGAGACCGCCGAGAGCGCCCGCCGTTCTCTCCGGAAGCGTGCCACGAAGTCGTCGCTCGCCGCGAGCTCGCGCGAGACGACCTTGAGCGCGACGCGGCGCCCCCGCTTCGCGTCCTCCGCCTCGTAGACGACTCCCATGCCGCCCTTCCCGAGCGTCGAGAGGATCCTGTAACCACCGACCCTCGTTCCCGGAGGCAGCTCGGCCATGCGCGCCACTCGCGCGGACCTCACGATAACGCGGCGATGCCGAGGACGCCGGCTCACGTCGGGCGAGGTCGTCCCGGCTTCCCGAACCTGAGCGAGAGCGCGGGCAGCACGAGCAGCGAGAGCACGGTCGAGGTGAACAGGCCCCCGAAGATGACGACGGCCATGGGCCGCTCGATCTCGTTCCCGGCCCTCCCCTCGCCGAGGGCGATCGGCACCAGCCCGAGCGCGGCGGTGCTCGCGGTCATGATGATCGGGACGAGCCTCTCCTGGGCCGCGCGCAGGACGGTCTCCCGCCCCCACTCGCATTTCTCGCGCGAGACGAGCTGATCGACGTGAGCGGCGAGCAAGACGCCGTTCCGCGAGGCGATCCCGAAGATCGTCACGAAGCCCACGTAGGCGCCGAGCG
>JACQDU010000182.1 GCA_016200955.1 bacterium | reverse complement strand
AACTACGGCTGGCGGATGCTCCTCAGCTTCGGCGCGCTCTACCCGGCCAGCGCGAACATCCCTTCGCACAACCTCGTGCATCACCACTTCGACGACGACGGCGAGAAGGACTGGGCCGATCCGTCGCACGTGAAGTTCCGCTGGAACCTGCTCAACCTCGTTCATTTTCCCAACGTCGTCGGCCCGCGGACGTTCGACGGCGTGAAGCGCTGGGCTCGACTCGCCGGACGCGGAGAGTTTCGCGCGCAGTACGCGCGGGAAATCGTCTTCGCGTTTTCGCTGACGATCGCCTTGCTCGTGATCGATTTCTGGACGGCGCTCTTCTTCATCGTGCTGCCGCAGCTCTACGGCGCGCGATGCATCTTGCGCATCAACTTGATTCAGCACGACGGCTGCGACACGGCGAGCGAGTGGAACCATTCGCGCAACTTCGTCGGCCGGGCGTTCAACTGGGTGATGTGCAACAACGGGCTCCACACGATTCACCACAACCGCGCCGGCCTCCACTGGTCCGAGCTCTGGACGTGGCACGAGAAAGAGTGCGTCCCGCGCATCGATCCGGTGCTGAACGAGCGTTCGATGCTCTGGTACCTCGCGCGCACGTATCTCCTGAGCCCCTTGCGGCCGGCACGGAGGGACGTCGCCGCGGCCGAGCGCGGCCAGCCGCGGGTCGAGATCCTCCCGCGCGAGGTTCGCCGCTCCGAGGTCGAGGCCGCGCGAGCCGTCAGCTCGCAGCGGGAAGACCCTCTCTCCTCCGGCTTCCAGGAAGATCTCCCGCTTCTTCGTGAGCTTCCAGGCCCCGGCCTCGCCGCCGTTCAGCGCCGCGTCTTTCTTGATGGACACGACGTAAGGAAACGCCACGAGGAGAGCCGGCGAGAGGAGGAGCGCGGCGTCCCGCGCGCGGAGAGCGAGGCCTCTCGCTCCTCTCGTCTCGCGGCGCGCGAGGACGACGACCGCGAGGATCGCGAGGAGCACGACGACTCCCTCCGGCCGCGCGAGGTAGCTCGCCCCCGCGAGCGCTCCCGCGACGGGAAAGAGAGCGGGCCTCCCCGAGAGCCCCGCCACGGCCGCGACGATCGACAGGAGGACGAGCGCTCCCATGAGAGCGTCCGGAAGAACGTGCGCCGCTTGCTCGACGCTCGCGGGATGCACGCACGCGAGGAGCCCCGCGAGGAGCCCCGCGCGGCGGCCGAACGCGATCGTCGCCGCGGCTGCGACCGCGAGCGCCAGGAACGCTCCCGCGAGCGCGGAGGCGGCCTGCGCGATCTTCTCGTCCGGAGCGCGGCCGGCCGCGCGAGAGAGCGCGGCGACCGCGAAGGGATAGGCGGGCGGATAGTGATGCTCGAGCCCGGCTCTCGTGTCTCCGCGCGCGAAGCGCGAGGCCGCGTCGAGATACTGGATCCCGTCTCTCTCGATGATCGCGACCCTCGCGGCCGCGACGACGCGCACGGCGAGCGCGAGGCCGAAGACGATCGCGAGGCCGACCCAGGCGCGCTTCACTTGGTCGGGGCCTGCGCCGCCTGGTAGCGCGAGACGACCTCTCCCGCGGGTCCCTCGTCCCGGACGCGCCCCGCCTCGAGACGGAGCGCTCGCTCGCAGAGCCTGGCGACGGTCGAGAGGTCGTGCGAGACGAGGAGGATCGCCGTCCCGTTCTTCCTGAGAGCGGCGATCCGCGCGAGGCACTTCTCCTGGAACGCCACGTCTCCCACGGCGAGCGCCTCGTCCACGAGCAGGACGCGCGGCTCGACCTCGGAGGCGACCGCGAAGCCGAGGCGGAGGAGCATGCCGGAGCTGTAGCTTCTCACCGGTGCGTCGAGGAACGCGTCGATCTCCGCGAACGCCGTGATCGCTCCCGTGCGCTCGCGGATCTCGGCTCGCGTGAGGCCGGCCACGAGCCCCGCGATCTCGACGTTCTCCCGTCCCGTGAGCTCCGGGTGGAAGCCCGCTCCCAGCTCGAGGAGGCAGCCGAGGCGCCCCTCGAGCGCCACGCTCCCGGAGTCGGGCTTGTAGACCCCGGAGACGACGCGGAGGAGCGTGGACTTCCCCGCTCCGTTCGGGCCCACGATCCCGAGCATCTCCCCCGGCTTCACTTCGAGCGAGAGCGCCTCGAGCGCGCGCACCGTGACGAGCGCCGGCCTCCTGAGGAGGAGCGCGTCGAGGATCGCCGTCTTGAGCGTGAGGGAGCCCGGCGCGTAAGGGCGGTAGCGGAAGGTCTTCGTGACGCGCTCGACCCTGATCGCCGGGCGGCTCGCCCCGTTCGCCGCGCTCACTCAGATCTCCTCGGGGATCCGGTCGCGCAGCGCTTCGAGCACGGCCATGCCGAACAGGAGAGAGATCGCCGCGAACCCCGCGAGGATCGCGAGCGCGAGGGGCTCGGGCGCTTCTCCTCCCTCGCCTCCCGGACCCACGAGGATCCGCTGGTAAGTGCGCGCGAGCACCGCGAGCGGGTTCCCCCAGACCACGGCCTGCCCGAGGAGGCCCGGCACGTGCGCCTCGAGCTCCCGGCTCGAGTAAGCGATCGGCGTCACGAGGAACAGGATCGGCATGAGCGTCTGCGCGAGCTGCGCGACATCCCTGTAATGCACGGAGAGGGCCGCGATCGCGATCCCGAGCCCCGTCGAGATCGCCAGCTGGAGGACGATCACGAGCGGCAGGAGGAGCGCCCACGGCGTGAGCTGAACGCGATCGAGGAGCAGGACCGCGAGGAGGAACGGGAGCTGGAGGAGGAAGTTGACCGTCGTCGCCGTGACCGCGACCAGCGGCGGGACCGACGGCGGGCACGTCGCTCGCTTGACGAGAGCGGCGTCCGCGAAGATCGACGTCGACGAGATCAGGAGAGCCGAGCTGAACCAGCTCCACGGAAGCAGGCTCGAGAAGGCGAACGCCGCGTAATGCTCGATCGGGAGGCGCGCGACTCGCGAGAAGACGAGGTAGCACGCCCCGAGCGAGATGAGCGGGTGGAGGAAGCTCCACCCGAACCCGAGGAACGTCCCCCGGTAACGCCCCACGAGGTCTCGGCGCGCGAGCACCCAGACGAGCGACCGGAAACGGTAGAGCTCGGCCATGAGCACGAGCGACTTCTACCAAAGAAAAACGCACGGAGGAGCGGTTTCGAGTCGAAGAGTCACTAGACTTCCAGGGAGGTCTCCGCATGAATCCCTACTCTCCCGCGGAGCTGTTCGAGCTCGAGGGCTACGCTCACGAGGAGCTGTTCTCGGGCGTCGAGAACGCTTGGGAGGCCCTCGCGCGCTTGCAGAAATTCCTGAAGGAGAGGATCCGCCCCGGCGTCCGCGGGCGCGTCGAGGACGGCGCTCACGTGGGAGGGGACGTCGAGGTCGCCGAGGACGCTCACGTGGAGGCGGGAGCGTACGTCCGCGGGCCCACGATCCTCGGGCCCGGCACCGAGGTGCGCCACGGCGCTTACGTGCGAGGGTACGTGATCACGGGGAGAGGCTGCGTGATCGGTCACGCGAGCGAGTGCAAGACCGCGATCTTCCTCGACGGGGCGAAGGCCCCTCACTTCGCTTACGTCGGCGACTCGATCCTCGGGAACCGCGTGAACCTGGGAGCCGGGACGAAGCTCGCGAACCTGAAGGTCGTCGCGGGAGGAGTCGACGTCGTCTCTCCCGAAGGGAAGACGATCGCGACGGGCCTGAGGAAGCTCGGAGCGATCCTGGGAGACGACGTCGAGATCGGATGCAACGCCGTCACGTCGCCCGGCACCGTGATCGGGCGAGGGACGCTCGTCTACCCGTGCGCCTCGGTGCGCGGGACGATCGCGCGGGACTCGGTGGTCTCCTGGAAGCCCACGCTCGTCGTGAAGCCGCGGAGGCGCTGAGCGAGAAGCGACGCTCGCCCGCTCAGTCCCTCACGAAGTCCACGTAGCCGATCAGCATCTCCTGCCACGTCTGCTTGCCGAAGCGCACTTCCTTCGTCGGATCGGGGTTCGCCGGGTTGTTCTTCGAGTTGTCGTAGCGAGCGAAGACCTTGATTCGCGTGCCCTTCTTCACGGACAACGGCTCCTTGTAGCGGTAGCACGTCTGCCAGTTGAAGTCGTACTCGGGCACGTCGAGGAGGACCTCCTCCTTCCCGTCCGGATGGAACGCGACGTACTTGAACGCCTTCCCCCGCACGTGCGTGTGCGGGAGGAGGCTCAGGATCTTCGCGTCGTGATCGAACGTGTAGCTCGCGGTCTCCTCGTGGTCCGCGGCGCCGGGCGGGATGCGGATGAGCAGGTTGACGATGCCGCGCGTCGTGACCTCGTGTTTGACGGGCTTCTTCGCGAAGACGAGGCCGATCGAGGTCTGGTCCTCGGCCGCCTTGCCCGTGGCGGTGTAGTGGATCTGGAAGACGAGGCGCGCGTCCGCGGGGAGCTTCTTGCCCATCCCCTCGGGGAAGACCATGGCGCTCTCGCCGGGGACCATGATCCCGAAGTAACCGTTCAGGAGGCCGCCGTCGATCGGCGTCTCCTCGCCGCGGCGCTTCGCCGGATACCGGACGAAGACGAGCACGTGGTGAACGACAGCGCGCGCGCCCGGCCGGACCTCCATCGCCTGGACCCACTTGTCTTCCTTCAAGTCGGTGCGGACCTCGATGTACGCGTAAGGGATCGTGCCCTCGGCCGGGATCTCTTGCGGCGTCGGGATCTTGTAGACGACGTCGGGAGTGCCGATCTGCCAGCCCTCGACGAACTTTCGCGGCGGCGGAGCGTCCCTCGAGTCGCCCTCCGGCGCGCCGGCGGCGACCCAGCTCGAGATCGTCGCGATCTCCGCGTCGCTCAGGTGCCGATCGTTCTTCCACTCGCCCGTCTTCGGGTCGGCGTGCCAGGGCGGCATGCGCCGGTCGCTCACGACGGCCTTGATCTGCTGCGAGTTGGCCTTCGCCTTCGCGTAGGTGAGCAGGGAGAAGGGCCCGATCTCGCCGGGGCGGTGGCAGTCGACGCACCGTTTCTGGAAGATCGGCTCGACGTCCTTGTGGAACGTGACCTTGGTCGGCGCCGGTGACGCGTGCGGGCGCTCGACCTGGCAACCCGGGGCTTCCGTGGCGGCGACGGGCGGCTGTTTCCCGGCGAGGAGCGCATCGATCGCGTCCGTGAGGTAGCTCCGCGTCGCCGCGTCGCGGTGGTAGCCGACGCCGTACTGGTCGTCGATCGCGCCCCGGTACCGAAGCACGCCGTCCTTGTCCAGCACGAACGCCTCGGTGGTCCGTGCCGGCTCGAGGAGCGGCACGAAGACGTCGTCGTCGGTGGAGACGACGAGGAGCCGGACCTCTTTCCGGGAGTACTCCTTCGAGAGCCGGTCGAGCTTGGGTCGGTAGAGCTTCGAGAGCGGGCAATCGGGCCCGCTGAACGCCACGACCAGGACCTTTCAGTCCGCCCGTGCCTTCGTGAGCGCGGCGTCAGTGTACGTCTTCCCGATTCCGACCTTCTCCGGCTCCGAGACGACGGTCGGCGCCTGCTTCGGGTCGTTCTGGGCGGCCGCGGGCGTCGCCAGCGCGAGCAGCAGGACCAGCGTGAGTCTCTTCATGTCGCCCCTCGCATCGATGAACGAGCGTCGTGGCCTCGGGCCCAGGCTCGTGCTTTCACGAACGGCGTCGCGTCGAGCCCGGTCGGCGCGGGAGCCATCTTCTCGTCTCGGAAGGATCGACGCGACAGGATTCTCGCTCGTTCGCGCGGTCGCTCTCCTCGCGCTCGAGACTCGAGCGGGCGAGCGCGGGTCTCCCGGTGCCTTTCTCGATGTCGACGATTTGCAAGGCGTCGAGGGTCTTTGCCGGCGGTGACTTACGGCCTGATCATCAGACCTGATGATAGCCGCGGCGCCCGGGGGTTTGATCGTCTCTCCTCGTCGCGGGAGAACTCGAGGATTGCGGGGCGGTCAACGGTGAGCTCGTTCCTCTTCGTCCGAGCGCGATCGCGCGTCGCTGCCCTCGTGGTCGCCGACGTCGTCGAGACGATGCGGCCACTTCCGGTCGAGACCGTACCGGGCCTGCCGAGCTTCGTGCGCGGGCTCGCGGTGATCCGGGGCGCGCCCGTGCCGGTCGTCGACCTCGGGAGCCTTCTCGCCCTTGGCGCGACGCAGGGCTCGAGGAGGTTCGTCACGGTCCGCGCCGGCGAGAGGAGGGTCGCGCTCGCCGTCGAGGATGTCCTGGGAGTTCACGAGCTCGACGCTCTCGGGATCCACGAGCTGCCGCCGCTCGTTCCCGCTGCCGAGTCCGCTCCGATCACGGCGATAGGCGCGCTCGACCTGCAGCTCATGGTCGTGCTCCGTGCGGCCCGGATCGTCCCGGAGGACGTCTGGCGGACGCTCGCGGCCCGCGAGGGATCGCCATGACGGCGACCGCTCCCGGCGCGGCGGACCTCGATCGCTTCCGGATCGTCATCCGCGACCGGCTCGGCCTGCAGCTCGATGAGAGCGAGCGCGATGGCCTCGCGGACCTCCTCCGCGATCGGATCCGCGAGACCGATTCCCAGGGGATCGCCTCTTACATGAATCGCCTCGCGTCTCCCGTGACGGCACGCGCCGAGCTCCGGGCACTCGCGGAACGAATCACGGTCGGGGAGACGTACTTCTTCCGCAACCGGGACCAGCTCGGCGCTTTCGTCGACACCGCCCTGCGAGACCGTTGCCACGAGGCGCGGAGGACCCTTCGCGTCCTTTCGGCCGGGTGCGCGTCGGGCGAGGAGGCCTACACCATCGCCATCTTGCTCCGCGAGAACCTTCCCGACCTCGCTTCGTGGCGAGTCACGATCCTGGGCATCGACATCAACGCCTCGTTGCTCGAGAAGGCGAGGCGGGCTCGCTATTCGGCCTGGTCGCTCCGTCAGGTCCCCGAGAGCGTGCGCGAGCGGTTCTTCCGGCCCGAAGGGCGAGAGCTCGTTCTCGACGAGGCCGTTCGCGGGATGGTCTCGTTCGAGGAGCGGAACATCCTCGACGAGGATCCGGCGTTCTGGCGGCCCGAGTCGTTCGACGTGATCTTCTTCCGCAACGTCGCGATCTACCTCTCGCCGGACGGGTTCCGTTCCGCCGTTGCCCGCTTCGCCGGCGCCATCTCTCCCCGGGGCCTCCTGTTCCTGGGCGACGCCGAGACGCTGCGCAACGTCTCCCTGGACTTCCATCTGCTTCACGCGCACGGGGCCTTCTACTATCGACGGCGCGAGGGCCCCGGTGTCCGAGCGGGACCGGCGCGGACGCAGCTCTCGCCGTCCGCGGGCTCCGAGGACGTCCTGCCTGCCGCGCTCCTCGACGCGAGCGACTCCTGGGTCGAGGCGATCCATCGCGCATCGGAGAGGATCGCGAGCCTCGTCCGAACGGAGACGGCGACGCCGTCGTCGCCTCCGGACGAGACATCGATCGGCCCGGAGAGCGAGCTCGCCGGTTCGACGCCCCGCCCGTCGTGGAACCTTGGGCCCGCGACGGACCTCGTGCGGCAGGAGAGGTTCGCCGAGGCGCTCGAGCTCCTGCGGGTGCTGCCGCCGGAATCCGAGGCGGATCCCGACATTCAACTGCTGCGGGCCGCCGTCCTCACGAACCGAGGGAGCGTCGCGGAAGCCGAGAGAGTCTGCGAGCTCGTCCTCGCCCTCGACGAGCTCAACGCCGGAGCGCATTACCTCAAGGCGTTGTGCCGGGAGCACGCCGGCGATCGCGCGGGTGCCGCGGAGCACGACCGAACGGCGGCCTACCTCGATCCCGCGTTCTCGATGCCGCATCTCCACATGGGGCTCCTCGCGAAGCGCGCGGGGGACCGCGACACCGCGCGCTCGGAGATCGGGAGGGCGCTCGACCTGCTCGCGCGCGAGGACGCTTCGCGGGTCCTGCTCTTCGGCGGGGGCTTCAACCGCGAAGCCCTCGTCCTGCTCTGCCGGGCCGAGCTCCGTGCCTGCGGAGGTGCACGTTGAGCGAGACGGGGGAGAGCTGGGCCGAGAAGCTGGCCGTCTTGCGAAGAAGCTTCGACCGGGCCTTCGCGGCTCCTCCCGCGGAGCTCGCCGAGGAAGGCGAGAGGTTCCTCCTCGTGCGCGCCGGCGGCCATCCGCTTGCCCTGAGGATCAGCGAGATCTCGGGTCTCGAGACGCACAGGAGGGTCGTTCCGGTGCCGGGAAAGGCTCCCGCGCTCCTCGGGATCGCGGGCATCCGCGGCCAGCTCGTTCCCGTCTTCGACCTCGCGCTCCTCCTCGGATGCAGCGAGAGCGCCCGCGACGCGCGCTGGGTCGTCCTAGGCGGCGGGGAGACGCCCGTGGGGCTCGCATTCGCCGTGTTCGACGGACACGAGACCGCGCCGCGCTCCGCGCTCCATCCCGCCCGTGAGCCCGTGGCGGCGACGCACGTGACGGCGGCCCTGCGTCTCGGCGCCGCGGTCCGTGGCGTCGTGAGCATTCCATCGATTCTCCGCACGATCACGAGAGGGCGCGACGCGGTCCGCCCGGACAAGGAGTAGGGAACGGTGACAGGATCCTGGACGTTCGGGCAGAAGATGGGAGTCGCGTTCGCCCTGACGGTCGCCTTCACGCTGCTCGAAGGCGTCGTCGCCGTGTACGCCTTGCGCTCGGCCGTCACGAGCAAGGACCTGGTCATCACGGGCAATGCCCAGAACCTCGCGGACGCCGAACGGCTCCACGTCGCGATCGAACGAAAGGCCAGCAGTACGAGAGCGTTCCTCCTCACGAAAGAGGACCGATTCATCGAAGCCATGCGAGTCGCCCGGGGCGACTTCTCGACGATCCTCGATCGTCTTCGCCGGCAGAATCCGGCCCCGGATGGAGGGCAGCTCCTCGCCGACGTCGAACGGAAGGAAGCGGACTACCAGGCTGCCGTCGATGCGCTCATCACGCAGAGGAGCAGCAACGCGAACATCGCGCTGGACGCCCTGGGCCGGCAGTTCGACGAGCTCGTGAAGCCGAAGTACGACGCGACCTACCAGGCCCTGAAGGCCATTGTGGAGCGCGAGGAGCGGCTCATGGAGGAGGGGAAACGCAGCTCGTCCGAGGCCGCGTCGTCCGCGATGGCCCTGGTGATCGCGATCGCGTCGGTCGCCACCGTCCTCGCGTTCATCGTGGCGCTCCTCCTCAGCCGGACGCTCCGGCGACAGATCGGCTCCGCGGTGCAGCACATCCAGAGCTCGGCGGCGGAGCTCCAGGCGGCCGCGAACCAGCAAGCGAGCGGGACCAGGGAGCAGGTCTCGGCGATGACCGAGATCACGACGACGATCAAGGAGCTCCTCTCGACGTCGCGACAGATCGCCGAGAGCGCCCAGCGCGTCGTGGCCATCGCCGAGAGCACGGGTGCGTCGGCTCGCGGTGGCGATCGGGTCGTAGAGAGAGCGCAGGAAGCCGTGGCAATCATCAAGCGCCAGGTCGATCTCGTCGTGACGCACAGCCACGATCGAGGCCTCGGGCGCGGGCGAGAACGGCAAGCGCTTCGCCGCCGTGGCCGACGAGATCCGGAAGCTCTCCGACAGGGTCGGCGGCTCGGCCAAGGAGATCCGCGCCCTCGTCGACGAGGTCCGGTCGGCGGTGAACACGACCGTCATGGCGACCGAGGGGGGCGCCAAGGCGGTCGATGCCGGCACGAAGCAGTTCGGAGAGGTGACCTCCTCCTTCAAGCAGATCGCGAGCCAGGTCGGCACGACGACCGACGCGGCTCGCGAGATCGAGCTGAGCACGAAGCAGCAGACGAGCGCGGTCGAGCAGGTGAACGTCGCGATCGCGAACGTATCCCAGGCCTCGAAGGAGACGGAGGTCAGCGCCGCGCAGACCCTCCAGACCGCGTCGGAGCTCGCGGGCCTCTCCATGGAGCTCGCGCGGTTGGTCCAGCCGCACGCGGAGAGCTGAGAGATGGCGAAGGACCCCTACAAGTACTTCCGGATCGAGGCGCGCGAGATCGTCCTGGGTCTCACCCAGGGAGTCCTCGAGCTCGAGAAGGGAGCCGCGAGCAAGGAGCTCGTCGGCCGTCTTCTCCGCCTGGCCCACACGCTCAAGGGCGCGGCCCGCGTCGTCAAGCAGGCTCCGATCGCCGAGCTCGCTCACTCGATCGAAGACGTGCTCGCGCCGCACCGCGAGGGCGGCGGCGTGCTGGCCGCCGATCGGACGAGCGAGCTCCTCCGGTTGATCGACGCGGCCAGCGAGAAGCTCACGACGCTCGAGCAGCTCCAAGCACCGGGCGAGGAGCCGAGGGCGCGACGAGCCGCCGGGGACGATCCGGCGGGAGCCGAACGCAACGTCTCCGAGCCGCTCCACGAGACGGTGCGCGTCGAGATCGGCGAGTTGGATGCGCTTCTCCTGGGCCTCTCCGAGGCGAGCGTCAAGGCGAGCGCCCTGCGCCAGCAGGTGCCGGTCCTCGAGCGCGTGAAACGCGCCGCGGCGGCGCTCTCCCTGTCGCTCGAGTCCCGGCGAGAGAGCCGAGGCGACCCGCCCTCGTCGCCCGCGGCACGGGGGCACATGCACGAGCTCCGGACTTCTCTCGAGCACCTGAGCCGCGACTTCTCCGCGAGCGTCGAGCGGACGGAGCGAGAGCTGGAGCAAGCCCGCGAGACGGCGAACCGGCTCCGTCTCGTGCCGGCGAGCGAGGTCCTGGCATCCCTCGAGCGAACGGTCCGCGACGCGGCCCGGTCGCTCGGGAAGAGGGTCGACTTCGAGGCGACGGGCGGCGAGTGCCGGCTCGATGCCCACGTCCTCGCGACCCTCGGAGATGCGCTCCCCCACGTCGTGCGGAACGCGGTCGTCCACGGGATCGAGCCCGAGGCCGAACGAATCGCCGCCGGGAAGCCACCGGCGGGCCGTGTGCAGCTTCTCGTCACGCGCCGCGGCGGCCGGGCGACGTTCACTTGCCGCGACGACGGCCGTGGAATCGACGTGGACGCCATACGCCGCGTCGCGGTGAGGCGCGGTCTGATCTCCCCGGCCGAGGCGGCGTCGCTGGAGCTCGAGCAGGCCGTCTCGCTCCTCCTTCGAGGAGGCGTGAGCACGGCTCGCGCGTTGACCGAGATGGCCGGGCGCGGAGTCGGGCTCGACATCGTCCGCGAGGTCGTTTCCCGCCTGAAGGGAGCGGTGGACATCCGGAGCGAGCGCGGTCGAGGCACGACCATCGAGATCGGCGTCCCCATCTCTCTCTCCTCCATGACGGCGTTGCTCGTCGAAGCGAACGGCCTCACCGCTTCGATTCCTCTGGATGGCGTCGTCCAGACGGTGCGGCTCGCGGAGGCCGAGGTCGTTCGCTCGGGCGACGGCGATTCGATCGCGCTGGGCGGCACGGTGATTCCCTTCCTCACGCTCGTGGCGCTCGTGGGCGGCAAGGCATCGCCGGGCTCGGCTCGCCCGCGCGCCTGCTCCGCCGTGGTCGTGCGTTCGGGTCCCTCGCGGGCCGCGATCGGAGTCGACCGTCTGTGCGGGACCGCGCGCGTGGTCGTGCGCACCCTTCCTCCGGTCGTCGGCCCGGTTCCCGCCCTCGCGGGCGCGGCCTTCGACCCGGAAGGGAATCCCGTGATCGTGCTCGACCCGGCGGGTGTCGTGGAGATCGCACGGACCCGCCGAAGAGCGGAGTCCGAGGCCGCACCCCCGCGTCGACCGCCGGTCCTCGTGATCGATGACTCCCTCACGACCCGGATGCTCGAGCAGAGCATCCTCGAGTCGGCGGGCTACGAGGTCGAGCTCGCCTCCTCGGCGGAGGAGGGCCTCGATCGAGCCCGGAGCCGTCGGTTCGGGGTCTTCATCGTCGACGTCGAGATGGCCGGCATGGACGGCTACGACTTCGTCGCCCTGACCCGCAAGGACCCCGTTCTCGGGCAGGTCCCGGCGATCCTCGTCACGTCGCGAGCCTCCGCCGAGGACCGGAGGCGCGGCGCCGAGGTCGGAGCCTACGCTTACATCGCCAAGGGCGAGTTCGACCAGGGACGGCTCCTCCAGGCGATGGCCGAGCTCATCGGGTGAGAGATGGCGAAGATCCGCGTGCTGGTCGTCGAGGACTCGCTGACGATCAGAAAGCGCCTGATCGAGGTGCTCGCCGCCGACCCCGAGCTCTTTGTCGTCGGAGAAGCTGCGGATGGCAAGCAAGCGATCGAGCTCTGCCAGGCTCTCCGTCCGGACGTCGTGACGCTGGACATGATGATGCCCGTCCTGAGCGGGCTCACCGTCACCGAGTACGTGATGGGCTACTGCCCGACGCCGATCCTGATCGTGTCGGCGTCGATGAATCGCGGAGAGCTCTTCAGGACATTCGACGCCCTCGCCGCCGGCGCGGTCGATGTCCTGGAGAAGCCGCAGGGAGACGAGCTCGATGAGCGCTGGGAGCGAGAGTTCGTCTCGACGGTCAAGCTGGTCTCCCGGATCAAGGTCGTGACTCACCCGCGAGCGAGGCTCGGGAGCATCGGCCGGTCCGCCGCGGAGGTCGCGGCCGCGAGCGGGCCGTCGACGGACGAGAGCCGCTGGCTCGTGGCTATCGGTGCCTCGACGGGAGGGCCCGCGGCGATCGCCGAGCTCCTCCGGAGCTTGCCGCCCGAGTTTCCTCTTCCGATCCTCCTCATCCTTCACATCGGTCGTCCGTTCGAGTCCGCTCTCGTGGATTGGCTCGACGCGCAGTCGGGAGCTCGCGTTGCCTACGCGAAGGAGGGCCAGGCGCTCCCGCGCGGACCCGGGGTCGTCCTGGCGCCGCCCGATCGCCATCTCGTCGTCCGCGAGGGCCGGCTTCGGTTGACGGGCGATCCCGAGCGCCACTCCTGCCGCCCGTCGGTCGACGTGCTCTTCGAGTCCGTCGCCCGCGAGGTCGGCGCCAGCGCGATCGGGTGCCTCCTGACCGGCATGGGAAAGGATGGCGCTCGAGGGCTCCTTGCCATGAAGCAGGCGCGAGCGATCACCCTGGCCCAGGACGAGGCCTCGAGCGTCGTGTTCGGGATGCCGAGAGAGGCGATCCTCCTCGGGGCCGCGGATCGAGTCCTGCCGCTGAGAGAGATCGCCCCTGCTCTCGTCTCTCTCGCCGGCTCCGGCGCCTCCGGGAGGCGTGCGTGAAGTCTCGCGTGCTGATCGTGGACGACAGCCTCACCGTCCGCATGGACCTGGGAGATGCCTTCGCCGCGGCAGGTTTCGAGACGACGCTCTGCGAGACGGTCGCGGCCGCGCGCACGGCGCTCTCGAGGCAGACCTTCGAGGTGATCGTCCTCGACGTGCTCCTCCCCGACGCCGACGGCCTGGCGTTCCTGAAGGAGATCAAGCTCGCGGCGGCGATGGCGTCGGTTCCCGTGATGCTCCTCTCGTCCGAGGCGGACGTCCGCGATCGCGTTCGCGGTCTCAAGACGGGCGCCGACGAATATGTCGGCAAGCCGTACGAGACGGGCTACGTCGTCGCCCGCGCACGCGAGCTGATCGGGACCGAGCCGTCCGCCGCAAGGCGGAGCGCGGCGACCGTGCTCGTCATCGACGACAGCTCAACCTTCCGGGAGCTCCTGAGAGATGCCTTCGAAGCCGCCGGCTATGCGGTCCTGCTCGCGGAGACGGGCGAGGACGGGCTCCGCCTGGCCGTGAGCGCGGCACCCGACGCCGTCGTCGTGGACGGCATGTTGCCCGGGATCGACGGGGCGACCGTGATCCGGCGGCTCCGGTCGGACGCGGCGCTGCAACGCACTCCGTGCCTGCTCCTCACGGCGTCGACGTCCGACGAGCGGACCGACGAGCTCCAGGCCCTCGAGGCGGGGGCCGACGCCTACGTGCGGAAAGCGCAGGACACGGCGGTCATCCTCGCGCGACTCACGGCTCTCCTGAGGCCGGGACGAGCGTCGGCCGTGTTCGCGTCGACCTCCAGCCTCCTCGGGCCCAAGCGACTCCTGGCGGTGGACGACAGCCTCACCTATCTCCACGAGCTCGCGGGACAGCTTCGAGACGAGGGCTACGACGTCGCGCTCGCGCGCTCCGGGGAGGAAGCGCTCGACCTCCTGGCGGTCCAGCCCGTCGACGCGATCCTCCTCGACCTCGTCATGCCCGGGCTCTCCGGACAGGAGACGTGCCGGCGCATCAAGAGCTCTCCGGCCTGGCGCGAGACTCCGGTCCTGATCCTCACGGCGCACGACGACCGCGGCGCCATGCTCGAGGGCATCAACGCCGGCGCCGACGACTACATCGGCAAGTCGAGCGACTTCGAGGTCCTCAAGGCGCGCTTGCGCGCCCAGATGAGGAGGAGGCAGTTCGAGGACGAGAACCGGCGCATCCGCGAGGCGCTTCTCAGGAGGGAGCAAGACGCGCTCGAAGCGCGGGCTGCGCGCGAGCTGGCGGAGGTCCGCGCGGCCCAGATGCGGATCCTCGCTCGCATCGGCGAGACGGCGAGGACGCCGGGCTCGATCGAGACCCTGCTCCCGGAGCTGCTCCGGAATGCGCTCGACGCGGCGGGGATCTCCGTGGGGGCCGTGTTCCTCGTCGAGCCCGATGGCCAGCTCGGGCTGCGGGCGCAGCACGGGTTCGCTCAGCCTCGCCGTGAGCTCGAGGCATTCTTCGGGCGCATCGACCTCTTGCGGCGAGCCATGGAACGCCACGAGCCCGTCCATGTCCCTGCTCGTCAAGACGAGGACGTCGCGGAACGCGAGCTCCTCGAGAGGGCGGGTGCCCCCGCGCTCCTCCTCGTGCCCCTCCATCTCGGAGAGCAGGGGCTCGGAGCCCTCGTGCTGGCGGCCGCGCGCAAGCGTCCGGCGGGCGAGTGGCTCCCGTTCGCCGAGGCCGTGGGCACGCAGATCGCGCAGGCGGTCGCCCTCGCCCAGGCGATGGCCCGGATCGCCCTCGAGCACGAGCGGTTCAAGAAGACCGAGGAGCAGCTCCGACACGCGCAGAAGATGGAAGCCGTCGGTCGGCTCGCGGGCGGCGTCGCGCACGACTTCAACAACCTGCTGACGGCGATCAACGGTTACAGCGAGCTGATCCTCGCCCGGCTCTCCGAGAGAGACCCACTGAGGAACGACCTCGAGGAGATCCGGAAGGCCGGGCAGAGGGCCACGGCTCTCACGCGGCAACTGCTCGCCTTCAGCCGGAAGCAGCTGCTGCAGCCGAGGGTGCTCGACCTCGACTCGGTCGTCGAGAGCATGGACGGCATGCTCCGGAGGCTCATCGGAGAGGACGTGGACCTCGTCTCGTCGCGCCATGGCGACCTCGGCCGCGTGAGGGCCGATCCCGGTCAGATCGAGCAGGTCATCGTGAACCTCGCCGTGAACGCCCGGGACGCGATGCCCCCCGGCGGCAAGCTCACGATCGAGACGAGGAACGTCGATCTCGACGAGGCGTACGCCGGCCAGCGTCCGGATGTCGCTCCCGGGCCGTACGTGCTCCTCGCGGTGACGGACACCGGGACGGGCATGGACAAGCAGACCCTGTCGCATCTCTTCGAGCCCTTCTTCACGACCAAGGGGCAAGGGAAGGGAACGGGTCTCGGACTCTCCACGACGTACGGGATCGTGAAGCAGAGCGGGGGCCACATCGCGGTCTACAGCGAGCCCGGCCACGGCACGACCTTCAAGGTGTACCTGCCCCGCGTGGAGGATGCCCCCGAGCCGACGCCCTCGAGCGCGCGGTACGCTCTCTCTCCGAGGGGGAGCGAGACGATCCTCCTGGTCGAGGACGAGGACATGGTCCGCAGCTTCGTGCGGATGGTGCTCTCCATGAACGGGTACACCGTGCTGGAAGCAACGAACGGCTCCGAGGCGATCCTCGTGTGCGAGCGTCACGCGGAAAGGATCCATCTCCTGGTGACGGACGTCGTGCTCCCGCAGCTCAGCGGCCGCCAGGTGTGGGAGCGGCTCTCCCCGCTTCGTCCGGACATGCGAGTGCTCTACATGAGCGGCTACACGGACGACGCGATCGTCCACCACGGCGTCCTGGACCCCGGGACGTCGTTCATCCAGAAGCCCTTCACGCCGAGCGCGCTCGCTCGCGAGGTGCGCGCGGTCCTCGACGCGCCCGGAGGCGGCGGATGACCCGTCAGTCCCCGCCGCCCTCGCTCGGGAGTGGAGCGACCGGGCTCGCGACGAGCTCGACGCCGCACTCGCGAGCCTCGCGCTCGATGTCGTCCAGGAGAGAGAAGAGCTGGGAGCAGCTCCTCGTCGAGCCCAGGCGGGCTCGCATGAGAGGGACCGGGAAGCGGCCGAAGTAATAGAAGGAGTAGAGGCGCACCTGCCGGTAGCCGGCCTTCTCTCCCCACATCTCCTGGACCGCGGCCATGTGCTCCGAGAAGAGCTGGCGGACCTCGGAGAAGGTCGGCTCGGGGAGGACCTCGCCCGTCTCGAGGAAGCGGTTCACGCGGCGGAAGAGCCACGGATTCCCGACGGCTCCGCGGCCGATCATGACGGCGTCGCACGCCGTCTCCTCGAACATCGAGACGGCGGAGGCGAGGTCCACGACGTCGCCGTTCCCGATCACGGGGACCTCCGCGGGGAGAGCTTCGCGGACGGCCCGGATCACGCCGCGGTCGTTCTTCTCGCGGTACCAGCCCATCTTCGTGCGGCCGTGCACCGTGACGGCGCACGCGCCGCATTCGACGGCGATCCGCGCGATCTCGGGAGCCGTGATCTCGCCCGGCTCCCAGCCCGCGCGCACCTTGACCGTGAGCGGGCAGTCGAGCGCGGACACGAGGGCGGAGACGAGCTTCCTCACCTGCTCCGGCTCCCGGAGCAGCTGGGCGCCGCGGCCTCGCGCGACCTCCTTCTTGAGAGGGCAGCCCATGTTCAGGTCGATGAGGTCGTACCCGCGCTTCCTGAGAGCGAGAGCGGCGGCGACCGCGGGCTCCGGGTCTCGCCCGCAGATCTGCGCTCCGAGGGGCCGCTCGTCGTCGCCGAAGTCGAGCCCGCGGATCACGTCCGCGTCGCCCCGGAGGAGCTTCTCGGGCTTGATCATCTCCGTGAGCGCCAGGCCCGAGCCGAAGCGACGGAAGATCCGCCTCATGGCGCGCTCGTTGTAGCCCATCATGGGAGCCATGAGGACCCGCGAGGCGAGCCTCACCTCTCCCAGGAAGAATGGCCTTCCTGCAAGTGAGGACGCGCGACCGCGCGTCAACGAGAGCGTCAAGCAGGAGCCCGCGGCGCGCAGCCGGGGCGAGCGCACGACGACGCCTCGGCTCCTCCGGTCGCCCCACGCAGAGAGAATACGGAGAGGAGCCGACTCACGTCGTGGCTCCCGCAAGAAGGGCAGGGATCGGGCTCCTCGTCCTTGCTGCGCTGGAGCGACTCGTAGGTCGTCCCGCAGGGCTCGCAGTGGTACTCGAAGATCGGCACGCGTCGATTCAAGCAGGCGCGGGAACGCACGGCAAGGAGGAAGACGTAAGCGCCCGACTGCTTGCGGTGCCGGGCGATGAGCGCTAATCTGCGCCCGTGCGAGCTGCCGCGCGCCCGTCGCGCATCGTCCTCCTCCTCGCCTTCTTGCTCGGCGGGGCGGTCGTGTTCGCGCAGAGCACTCCTCCGCGCGAGTCGCCCGACGCCCCTCCGGAGCCCGCGCCGGCGCTCACGCCGCCCTCGGCCGAGGAGGGCCTGGAAGAGCTCGTCGACGCGAAGACGCGCGCTTCCATCGACGCCGGCCTCGCGTGGCTCGCCGCGAGACAGCACCGGAGCGGGCAGTGGCACACGTCGACCGGCCGCTTCGACATGAGCGTCACCTCCGTCGCCGGGCTGGCTTTCCTCGCCCACGGAGAGGTCCCCGGGGAGGGCAAGGGCAAGTACGGCGTCGTGCTCACGCGAGCGATCGACTGGGTCCTGGATCACCAGCGGCCCGTGACGGACACCGAGAACGCCGGGCTGTTCTTCGACCAGCGCGAGATCGACCAGCAGGATCGTCTGACCCACGGCCACGGCTTCGCGATGCTCTTCCTCGCGGAGGCGTACGGCCAGTCTTCCTCGCCCGCGCTCCGGAAGAGGATGCGGACGGCGCTCGAGCAAGCGGTCAAGCTGACCGAGCTGAGCCAGAGCCAGGACGGCGGCTGGTTCTATCACCCGAGAGACAAGTACAGGGACGAGGGCTCGACGACGATCGTCCTCATCCAGGGCCTCCGCGCGGCGAGAAACGCCGGGATCCTCGTCCCGCACAGCGTCATCGAGAAGGCCGTCAAGTACGTCCACGACTCGCAGAACACGTCGGGGCCCCAGGAGGGCGGAGTCCGCTACACGGTGAAGCGCGGCGAGGCGTCGCCGGCCCTCACGGCGGCGGGGGTCTCCGTCTACTACGGCGCGGGCGAGTACGATTCCCCGGGGATCACGAACGGCTTCCGGTATCTCGACAAGAACCTCCAGATCAACGATCGGCAGCACTTCTGGTTCTACACGCAGTTCTACGCCGTCCAGGCCTACAACCAGAAGGGCGGCGCCGACTGGCACGGCTACTTGCGAAAGCTCAAGAGGTCCCTCCTCCCCGGCGGGATCATGGGACAGGGATTCGACGGCGCGTGGAACGACCCGTACGGCGGCCCCGCCTTCGGGACGGCGGTCGCCGTCCTCTGCCTCGAGGTCCCGCTCCAGTACCTTCCGATCTTCCAGCGCTGAGAGCATGAGCGAAGGCCCGGAGAGCGCTCGGACGAAGGGTTCTCAGGAGGGAACGGCGGGCCTCGCCTCCGAGAGGCCGACGGCGCCGCTCGACTCGGGGCCCTACAAGCTCTGCGAGTGGGCGATCTCCTACGACGTCTCGAGGCTCACGAGCGCGAAGTCGTTCGACGTGCTCCGCGCCTCGACGTCGGTGCTCGACGTCGCGATCAAGCTCGCGGGAGGCTCGGGCGGAGTCGTCCTCCACCAGGAGCCATCGGAGAACGGCGATCCGTCGGCCTCGCCGCGCGCGGGCCTCGTCGCGAGGATCGCGAAGAACCTCGACGCCGAGGCCGTCCTCTCGGACCCGCGCACGGTCGAGCTCCTGAGAGACTGCATGAGAGAAGGCCGAGCCCTCCCGCGCGAGGGCTCGGCCCTCGAGATCTCGCTCGGGGAGTGCACCCTTCTCGCCCTCCCGCTGCGGGTGCGCCTCCGCTCGCCGCGGCCGATCGACAGCGGCGTCTCTCCCCGCGAGCGCAGGAAGTTCCCGCAGACGGTCCTCGTGAAGCCCGTGGGAGCGATCCTCCTCGCGCGAGAGAACGGGGCGCCGCCGCTCCGGCAGGACCAGCTCCACGCGCTCGAGTCGTTCTCGCTCCAGGCGGCGGAGCTCATCGTGCACGCTCGCCTCTTCCAGCAAGCGACGCGCGACGAGCTCACCGACTTCTTCCAGAGGCGCGAGCTCGAGCAGCTCCTCCAGGTCGAGCTGACCCTGGCCGAGCACGCGGGAGTGCCGCTCGCGCTCCTCATGGTGGCGATCGACTCGCTCGGCCTCGTGCTCGAGAGGGCGGGCCGCGCGAGCTCCGAGAAGCTCATCGAGCGCGTCGCGCGTCTCCTCCGCGCGCAGGTCCGCGACGAGGACGCGTGCGTCCGCTACGGCGCGGGCGAGTTCGCCGTCCTCCTCCCGAGCACGGACGAGGCGGGAGCGACTTTCACGGGAGAGAAGATACGGAAGGCCGTCTCCGAGTACGAGGGCTTCGGGAAGGGCCAGGATCTCACGGTCTCGATCGGAGCCGCCGTCTTCCCTCACCACGGGGCGCAGCGCGAGGAGCTGCTCAAGAGAGCGGACCAGACCCTCTTCATGGCGACGAGCGAGGGCGGCGACCGCGTGCTCGTCTGGCACAAGGGGATCTCGAGGTACGCGCTCCGCTCCGACAAGCTCATAGGGATCATCACCGGGAACCACGCGAAGGACTACCGGAACGTCACGATGCTCCTCGACACTGTGGTCGTCGTGAACTCCCTCCTCGAGCGGAAGCAGATGCTCGGGACGCTCCTCGACATGATGATCCAGCTCGCGGCGTCCGAGCGCGGGGTCCTCTTCCTCGAGAAGAACGGCGTCCTCCACGCCGAGGTCTCGCAGGACCAGAAGCGCAACCCGGTCGAGCCGCGCGACGTCTGCGACGAGCTCGTCGCCCGCGTCCAGCGCGACTCGATCCCTCTAAGGATCGAGGCCGACGGGCAAGACGAGGAGCACGAGAGCCTCGCGGACGCGCTCCGCCGCCGCGGGCTCGAGCGCGCGATCTGCGTTCCGCTCTCGGTGAAGGGCCGCGACGTGGGCTGCATGTACTTCGACGTGAGGAAAGGCCAGAAGGGCCTGGGCACCTTCGAGGAGTCCGACCTCATCTTCTTCCAGGCCCTCGCGCGCGAGATCGGAAGCGCGCTCGAGCACGCGCGCCTCTACGAGGAGAACGAGAAGAAGAAGCAGGAGGTCGAGAAGCTGAACGCCCAGCTCTCGAAGAAGCTCGAGGCGCAGGCGGAGGAGCTCGAGGAGCTCGAGATCGAGCTCGAGGAGCTCAAGCTCAAGTACAACTACGACAAGATCGTCGGCAAGTCGCAGGCGCTCCAGAAGGTCTTCCGCCTCCTCGACCGCGTGACCGACTCGGATGTCTCGGTCCTGATCCAGGGAGAGACCGGCACGGGCAAGGAGCTCGTCGCGAAGGCCCTCCACCTGAACGGGCCGCGGAAGCACAAGCCGTTCGTCTCCGTGAACTGCTCCGCGATCGCCGAGTCGCTCATGGAGAGCGAGCTCTTCGGCCACGTGAAGGGCGCCTTCACGGGAGCCGACCAGGACAAGAAGGGCCTCTTCGAGCAGGCCGACGGGGGCACGATCTTCCTGGACGAGGTCCAGGACATGTCGCGCGGCCTCCAGCGCGAGCTCTTGCGAGTGATCCAGGAGCAGGAGATCCGCCGCGTCGGCGGCAAGGACGTGCTCAAGATCAACGTGCGCGTCATCTCCGCGACGAACCGCGACCTCCGCGACCTCGTCAAGAAGGGCGAGTTCCGCGAGGACCTCTACTACCGCCTGAACGTCGTCTTCATCGAGCTCCCGCCTCTCCGCGACCGCAAGGAAGACATCCCGCCGATGCTCCTGCGCCTCATCGAGGAGCACAAGCAGCAGGAGGGGCGCGAGCTCAAGCTCGAGAAGGCGGCCATGCGGGCGATCCTGCGCCACGACTGGCCGGGGAACGTGCGCGAGCTCCAGAACTGGTTCGAGAAGACCTGCCTCATGCTCGAGGGCGACACGATCCGCGAGGCCGACGTCGTCCTCGACGGCGAGGGCCGCGGCTCCGCCGCGGGCGGGGTCTCGGGGCTGTTCGACTCGGACTACAAGAACGCGAAGGAAGCTTTCCTGAGGGAGTACCTGAGGGCAGTCCTCGCGCGGAACCAGGGGAACGTGACGCGAGCCGCGGGCGAGGCGGGGATCGTGCGCTCGTCCTTCCACAAGATGATGCGCAAGCACGGCCTCCGCGCCCGCGACTTCGGCGGGCGCTGAGCCACGGGAGCGCATGTTTCCTCGCGACCAGGATCCTCCCGAGCACGGCCCCCGCGCGCGCCTCGCGCGGCGGGTGTGGACGCTCGCGCTCGGGCTCCTCGTCGAGGCGAGCGCTCTCGCGATCGCGGTGGCGTTGCTCGTCGTTCCCGCGAAGCTCGAGGCGGCGCTCGGCGCTCCGTGGAAAGTCGAGAGCGGGCTCATCGTGCTCGCGCTCGGGACCCTCACGGTGATCCACCTGCTGCACGCATGGAGAACGGGAGCCGCCGCGTGCGCGAGCGGCCTCCCCGGGCTCTCGTGCCGGGCGTTCGCGTGCTTCGCGGGAGCCGTCTGGCTCGCGGGAGCCGCCGTCCTCGCGCTCCTCCCGACGCTCCCCACGTGGCTCGCGTCGTCGACTCCGAGCTCCCAAAGCGACACGCAGATGGTGAAGCTCATCCTCGTCCTCGTC
>JACQDU010000156.1 GCA_016200955.1 bacterium | reverse complement strand
GGACCTACTCGCGGCCCGAGCTCGAGTTCGTCTCCGAGCTCGTGACCACCGAGATCGCGGACGCGGGCTCGCGCCCGTTCCCCGAGAGGATCCTCGCGGTCGCGAAGTTCCTCGACCTCTTCTCCAAGTCGTCGTTCGCGGAGGTGAAGGACGAGAAGCGCCGCGAGTTCGTCGCGACGCTCTCGCGCGGCGTGCGCGAGCAGGTGAAGAAGGGGATCCTCCGCGCGAAGGACGCGGCACCCTCGTTCGCGGAGAGGCTCCTCTTCCGGCAGATCCTCGGCATGTCGGTCCGGCGGGAGCCCGTCGACCTCATCCGCGCGGGATCCGTGGTGAGGGCGTCCCGGACGATCTCCGCCTTCCTCATGGGCCTCGCCTTCTCCGCGGGAGGAGGCGTCTTCACGCCTTCGGGCCGCGAGAGGAAGGTGAGGGCGGGCGAGGTGCGGCGCTTCGCCCCGGACGCCGACCCCTCCTCGCCCGAGGCGGACGGCGCGCTCACGCGGTACTTCGTCGCTCACCTCGCATCGCGGCGCGTGCTCGACCCCGCGTTCAAGCCCCGGGAAGCGCTCGCCTCGCTCGGGCTCCTCCTCCGGCAATACCCGGCGATCCTCTTCTTCGCTCGAGCGGCCTCGTTCGCGCGCGACGGCGAGACGGTCGACCGCTCCGACTACGCCTCGGCGCTCCGGACGGCGGACTGGACGTTCGGGCACGTCGACTGGATGAGGGGCCTCGCGGGGCGCGCGTGGCGGACGCTCCTCGCGGACATGGATGCTCCCTTCCAGCACCTCGCGTGGGCCGCGAGGAGACCGGGCTGAACGGCGCGAACCACGAGGACGGAGGCACGAGCGGCCTTCTTCTCCGACGACCGTGAGGAGCTTGCCTGCGCGCGCGACCTCTTGCGTGAGAACGACGTGACCACAAGACACAGTTGCGAAGCAATTTCGCGAAGCGAGCACGAAGACTCGCAGGTCAGGCCTCGTCCCGTGAGCTGCGGCTCGGCGCGCCGAGCGTCTTCGTGGCTTCCTCATCTTTCGTCGGTTCTTTCCTCGGAAGCGCGCCCGCAGCCACGCTTTGGGCCCCTTCTCCGGACGCCGGCCTTTGACGGCATCGCGTTGATTAGGTAGGATCGTTACTAACTAAGTGCACGGTCTCCGGAAAGGGTCGGAACATGGTCATGCTCAAGGGTCGTAACCTCGCGCGGTTCGCGGAGCGCGAAGCGCGGAGCGAAAGTCATCCGCGCGAGACGTCGAGAGCACCTGCTCTGGCCCGAGACGCCTCAGCCGCTTCCAGGACCTGCATCAGCCTCGCGCCGGCGGACCTCGCTCCCATGGAGCGGCTCGGGTCGCGCCTCGAGTGCGCGCGCTTCTCGTGCGGGGAGGTCGCGGCGGGTGCGCCCGTCCCCGCCTCCTCCGACCGGCACCCGCACTTCCTCTCGCTCCTCGAGCCGAACCTGGACGGGCTCTACGCGCTCGCCATGAGGCTCTCGCGGAACCACGTCGAGGCGGAGGAGCTCGTCCAGGAAGCGTCCACCAAGGCATTCCTGCGCTTCTCGAGCTTCCGGCCCGGGACGAACTTCAAGGCCTGGGTCATGAAGATCCTCGTGAACGCGTTCCTCACGGGACGTCGCGCGGCGAAGCGCTCGCCCGTCCCGCTCGACGAGGACGCGCAGGGCCTCGGCTCCCGCGATCCCTCTCCCGACGAGAACCCGCCCTGGCCGCGCACGGCCGAGGGCTTCGACGACGAGGTCAAGCGCGCCGTCGAGGGCCTCCCCGAGGCCTTCCGCGCGCCGTTCCTCCTCGGAGCGCTGGGCGGCGTCGCTTACTCCGAGATCGCGGAGATCCTCGGCGTGCCCGTCGGCACGGTCATGTCGCGGATCCACCGGGCGCGCGCTCGCCTCCGCTCCGAGCTCAAGGGCTGGGCGCGCGAGCAAGGCTGGCTCGGGAGCGCGGCGCGTTTCGCCTCGCGCGATTCGCGGGGGGCCGCGCCCGCCGCATTCCCCCGGAACGGACACCGCGCTTGAAGCGCGGCGATCGCTCCGTGTAACTTGGAGCGAGCGAGCGAGCGAGCGATGCGGCGATGACCGGGCGGCGGAGCGCGAAGCGGGAGCCCCGCACGGGCGCGCGCGAGCGCGTGCTCCAGGCGGCCTGCCATTACATCGAGCTCCAGGGCTTCCAGGAAGCCAGCCTGAACGACATCCTCTCCATGGCCGGCGTGAGCCCGTCGAACTTCTATTACCACTGGAAGAGCAAGGACGACCTCGGCCTCTCCGTGGTGCGCCAGCTCACGGAAGGGCTCGAGGAGCGCATCGTGCGCGGGATCCTCGAGGACGCCTCCCGCTCGCCGCTCGGGCGGATCCGCGCGTGGGTCGAGGAGACGCGGAAGAAGCTCGCGGAGCACGGGTGCACGCGAGGCTGCCCCTTCGGGCGCCTGTCGTCCGAGCTCTCGGAGTCTCACCCCATGTTCCGCAAGGAGCTCGAGCGGGCCTTCACCCTCCTCCGCTCCGCCGTCGAGGCCTGCGTGCGCGAGGGGCAGGAGCAGGGAGAGATCCGCTCGGAGGTCGAGCCGGCCCACGCGTCGTCTCTCCTGATCGCCGCGGTCCAGGGCCTTCTCCTCCTGGAGAAGAGCGAGAAGAACGTCTCGGTCTACGCGAACGGATCGGGCGAGCTCATCCGGTGCCTCGCCGTCGCGACGATCTCTCGCGGCCGCGCGCGCGCCCGGCGCACCTGAGAGCTCCTCGCCGCTCGCGGGAACCGGGCGAAGATCGTCACCTCGCCCGCTCTCGCATCTCGCGGGCGACGACGAGCCTCATGACCTCGCTCGCGCCCTCGTAGATCCTGAGAGCGCGGACGGCGCGGTAGAGGCGCTCGACGGTCCTCCCGCGGATGACGCCGAGCCCGCCCGAGAGCTGGACCGCGAGATCGCACGCTCTCTGGGCGGCTTCCGTGGCCGCGAGCTTGCCCATGGCGGACTCGAGCGTGGCGCGGTCGTCTCCCCGGTCGTGCATCCAGGCCGCGCGGTAAACGAGGAGCCGCGCGGCCTCGAGCGAGGTCGCGCGATCCGCGAGGAGAGCTTGCACCTGGGCGTTGTCCGCGAGCGGCGCGCCGAACTGCACTCGCTGCTCCACGTGAGCGAGCGCCTCGTCGAGCGCGCGGCGGCCCATGCCGATCGCGGCCGCCCCGACCGACGGCCGGAAGACTCCGAGCGTCGCGAGAGCGAGCGAGATCCCCGCGCCCTCGTCCTGGAGGAGCGCGCTCGCGGGAACTCGGGCATCCTCGAAGCGGAGGACGCCCGTGGGGTGCGGCGCGTTCAGCTCGAGGAGCTCCGTCTTCGCCGCCTCCGCGGGGACGAGGAAGCACGAGACGCCCTTCTTGCCGAGGCCCGTGCGCGCGAACAGCGTGTAGTGCGTCGCGAGGCCGGCGTTCGAGATGAGGACCTTCGTGCCCGAGAGGACGTAGCTCTCGCCGTCCTTGCGCGCGGTCGTCGCGATGCGGGCGAGGTCGCTCCCCGCGTCGGGCTCGGTGATCGCGAAGCCGAAGACGGCGTCTCCGCGGCACGCTCGCGCGAGGAGCGGGTCGTTCGGCCGCGAGAGGACGAGCGGGTGAGCGCCGAGCCCTTGCACGGCGAGCACGGCGTCGGCGAGCGGGCTCGCGTAAGCGATCTCCTCCCGCGTCACGCAGCGGAGGAGGCTCCCGCCGCGCGTCGCTCCCTCGGGCCCGATCGCCAGCGCGAGGAGTCCGCCCTGCGCGAGGTCGCGGATCGCTTGCTTGCCCGCCACGACGCTCGCCTCGCTCGTCGCGGGCTCGCGCTCTCCCGCGAGGCGGAGGTCGGCGAAGCCGCGCGCGGCGGCGGCCTGCTTCGCTTCTTCCGGTGAGAAGAAGAAAGGCATCGAGGCCGCGGCGGTCGGGCCACGCGTGGTCGGCGGCCCGCGGCGCTCGGGCGGCGGATAAGCGGAGCTCGGGCTCATGGGCTCCCTTTCCCCGGCGGCGGCTCGGGAGAGCCCTGGAAGCGGAGCGGCCTCTTCTCGGCGAAGGCCTTGTAGCCTTCCTGGAAGTCGGGGTGGCCCATGCAGAGGGCCTGCGCCTGCGCCTCCGCCTCGAGCGCGGACGCGAGGTCGAGCGAGAGCTCGCGGTTGAGCGCCTCCTTCGTCATGGCCATTCCCATGCGCGGCCCCGCGGCGAGGCGCTCGAGCCACGTCTGGCCCTCGCGCGCGAGGAGCTCGTCGGGGACGACCCGGTTCGCGAGCCCGAAGCGCTCCGCTTGCTCGGCGCTCACGGACTCTCCGAGCATGAGGAGCTCGCTCGCTCGGCCGAGGCCGATCACGCGCGGGAGGAGGAACGCGCAGCCCATGTCCGCTCCCGCGAGGCCGACCTTCGTGAACAGGAAGACGAACCGCGCCGAGCGAGCGCACACGCGCAGGTCCGCCGCGAGCGCGATCGCCGCTCCCGCTCCCGCGGCGACGCCGTTCACGAGAGCGACGACCGGCTGCGGCGCGGCGCGGATCGCTCCGATCAGCTCGCACGTCATGCGCGTGAACGCGAGGAGCCCGGGCGCGTTCATCGCGAGGAGGGGACCTATGATCTCCTCGACGTCTCCTCCCGAGCAGAAGCCGGTCCCCTCGCCCGAGATCGAGACCGCCCGCACCTCGGGCCTTCCCGCGAGCGCCTTGAGCGTGTCCGTGAGCTCCCGGTAGACCTCGAACGTGAGCGCGTTCTTCTTCGTCGGGCGAGCGAGGAGGATGCGCCCCGTCCCGGCCTTCTCCTCGTACTTGAAGCTCCGGGGCGAGAGCGGGCTCACGATGCCGCTCCCGGGAGAGCGCAGGTCGCCTCGAGCTCGACGAGCGCCTCGTCCTCGAGGAGCGCGCTCACCTGGACGAGGGTCATGGCCGGATACCAGCGCCCGAACAGGTCGCGCCACGCGCGGCCGACTTCCTTCATCTTTCTCTCGTAGAGCTTCTTGTCGGTCACGTAGATCGTCATGCGCGCGACCGACTCGGGGCCGCCTCCGGCGGAGCGGACGACCTCGAGGACGTTCGCGAGAGCGCGTGCGAACTGGGCGACGAAGGCGTCGTCTCCCCTGGGAAACTTGTGCTCGGCGTCCCAGCCGACCTGACCCGCCACGAACAGGATCCTCGCGCCCGCGGGGACGAGGACGCCGTTCGAGTAGCCGTGCGCCGCTCCGAGCGAGGGCGGGTTCTTCGGCTCGAGGTTCACGAGGTCACGCCTCCTCCGTCGAGGTTCAGGGCCTGGCCGTTGATCCCGCCCTGGCCGGGCTCGCAGAGGAAGACGACGAGCCGCGCGACCTCGTCCTCTCCCATCATGCGGCCTTGCGGGCTCGCGGCCTCGAACGTCGCGCGCGCCTGCTCTGGCGTGAGGCCGGTCTTCTTCGAGATCCGCTTCGCCGCGTCGTCGGTCAAGCGCGTCGCGACGTAGCCGGGGCAGACGGCGTTCACCGTCACTCCGCGCTTCGCGACCTCCGTCGCGAGCGCTCGCGTGAGGCCGACGAGGCCGTGCTTCGATGCACAGTAAGCAGAAACGTAAGGAAAGCCCACCTTCCCCGCGATCGAGGCGAGGTTCACGATCCTCCCCCAGCCTCGCGCGAGCATTCCCGGGAGAACGGCGCGCGTGACGAGGTAAGGCCCGGTCAAGTTCACGTCGAGCGTCTCCCTCCAGAGCGCGGGGTCGGTCTTCTCGAAGCTCGCCGACGGCGCGACGCCCGCGTTGTTGACGAGGATCGCGACGTCTCCCAGCGAGCGCTCGACGTCCGAGACCGCCGCCGCGATGCTCTCCTCCTTCGTCACGTCGAGCCGGACCGCGCGAGCGCGCGCTCCCCCGGCCTCGAGCTCCTTCGCGACGCGCTCGACCTCGTCCTGGGAGCGAGCGCCCACGGCGACGGCGGCTCCGCGAGAGGCCAGCTCGAGCGCGCACGCTCGCCCGATCCCTCGCCCGCCTCCCGTGACGAGAGCCGTCTTGCCCTCGAGAGCTCCCGGCACCGCTCCTCCTCCAGGGGACGCAACCTAACAAAACCTCGGCCCGCCGGCTCTCACGGCGGATGGACGATGGTGAAGATGTGGAGCTGTTCCCCCCACTTCATCGATCCGCATGGTCACTCGGAGCGAGCGACGCGGAAGCCGAGCCACGGGTGAGCGGTCTGCGGGTAAGGGAACTCGCGGCTCGGGGCGGTCGGCTCCCACTCGAGGAAACCGCCGCCGCGGAAGACGCGGTTCCGCTTGTCCGTCGGGATCGAGACCGGGTCCTTCCTGGGACAGCTCCCGTAGAAGCCCTCGACGTACTCGTCCTCGCACCACTCGGCGACGTTCCCGAACATGTCGAGCGCGCCGTAGGCCGAGGCGCCCGCGGGGAACTTCCCCACGGGAGCGGCTCCCGCGAAGCCGTCGTCGTATCCGCGGAAGATCCGCCGCTCGGGCTCGGCTCGCCTCAAGGACTCGTCGGGGACGTTCGCGAAGCGCGGCGTCCCCGGCCCGGGAGCCTGGTCGCCCCAGGGGTAGACGCGCTGCCGCTTCGTGGCGGGATCCCAGCACGCGGCCTTCTCCCACTCGGCCTCGGTCGGGAGGCGGAGGCCCGCCCAGCGACAGTACTCGCGCGCGTCGAGCCACGTCACGCACGAGACCGGGTGCTCGAGAGGCGGCGGCGCTCCGGCGGGCTTGCGCCAGGTCGTCTCGATCTTGTCCCTCTCGGGCTCGGTCACGTAGCGGGTGTCTCTCACGAATTGCTCGAACTGGGCCTGGGTGACCTCGAGCTTGCCGACGAAGAACGCCGAGAGGTCGACGTCGTGCACGGGGCGCTCGTAGTCGGTCAGGTCGTCGCGGCCCATCTTGAAGACCCCGGCGGGGACGTAGACGAGGACGCTCCGGTCCTTCGTGTTCACGTATTCGCCGCGCCCCGCGCCGATCTCGACGTCCTTCGGGAGAGGAAAGCGAGGCCGCGCGCTCTCCGGCATCTCGGGAAACCAGGGAGACGGGCCTCGCTCGGGCGTCTTCGGACGGGAGACGTCCCGGCGGGCGACCCCGACCCGATCGCCCGCCCTGGCCGAGGCGACGATCTCGTGCTCCCCCGTCTTCAGGACCGCGAAGCCCTCGAAGAGGCCGTTCCTGAGAGCGAGCGCGGAGCCGTTCGCGACGACGGAGGTCGCGTTCCCGTCGACGCGGATGCGGACTCGCACGACTCCGCTGTCGTCCACGAAGGCGTCCTCGTCGGTGGGCTCGACGATCGAGACCCTGAGCTTCGGCGCCGACGGGTTCGGGACGGAGGAGCCGGACGAGAGCGGCGCGGGCTCGGTGCGCTCGGAGCGGTTCAGGGCCACCAGGACCGCCCCGGAGACGACGAGGAGCGCGACGAGCGCGAGCGCCACGAGGAGCTTCCCGCCGCCGCTCGCTTGCCTTTTCCTCTCCTCGAGAGCGCGAGCGAGCGCTCCTCCGTCGGAGAAGCGCTGCTTCTGGTCGGTCGCGAGCGCCTGCTGGACTGTGTCCGCGAGCCAGGGAGGCGCCTCGGGGCGGAGCTTCCTCACGGGCTCGAGCTGGCCGAGCGTGACCTTCGCGAAGACCTCGTGCATCGACTCGCCTTCGAAGGCTCCCGTGCCCGTGAGGCACTCGTAGAGGATCGCTCCCGTGGCGAAGACGTCGGCGGGCGGGCCGACCGACTTCGCGTCCTGGAGCTGCTCGGGCGACATGTAGCCGGCCGTCCCGCGAAACTCTCCCGCGACCGAGAGCGAGACGCTCTGGCTCGCGCCGGGAGTGTCGTCGCGGAAGTGCTTCGCGAGCCCGAGGTCGGCGATGAGAGGCCGCGATCCTCTCTCCTTGCTCTCGAAGAGCACGTTCTCCGGCTTCATGTCGCGGTGG
>JACQDU010000172.1 GCA_016200955.1 bacterium | reverse complement strand
GATCGCCGACATGGTTCCCCGCTCCAAGCGGCCATCCGCGCCGCTCGAGGACGAGACGGCGAGGCTCTCGATCGGGCGCTCGAGCGAGAACGACGTCGCGGTCGACGATCGCTCCGTGTCGAGACGCCACGCCTCGCTCGTGCGGCGCCGGGGGGCCCGCTGGTCGGTGATCGACGAAGGCAGCTCGAACGGGACGTTCCTCGACGGATCGCGCCTCTCGCCGGGCGTGCCCATGGAGGTGGCGACGTCGATCGCGATCCTCCGCTGCGGCGATGCGAGCTTCAGCATCCTCCGGCAAGCTCCCTTCGCCCAGCTCCTCGAGGCGATCGCCTCCCGTCCCACGAACACGAGGGGCGACACGTCCAAGATCGTCTACCCCGAGGGAGTCGCGGGGATGCGCCGGACGCTGCCCGCGAACGCGAGGCTCTCTCACGTCGCCGAGACCGTCCTCGGCCGGCTCAAGTCGACCTCGATCGCGGCCCGGAGCTACCGGGTGACGCTCGAGGGCGCTCTCGTGGAAGACCTCGTCGGCTTGCCCCGCCTCCTCGCATTCGCCGAGGAGCAGGCCGCTCGCATCGTCACGATCGAAGCCGCGCTCGGAAAGGGCGGTACCTTCTTGCTCTACGAGCGCCCGGAGGAGCCTCTCATCGCCTGACTCCCGCTTTGTCCCCCAAATCCGACCGAATCGGCGTGAGACGCGCCGGGTCGAGACGGACGGAGCTTCGGAGGAGTCGAACCGATGAGAGTCACGAAGTACGGGAAGTTCTTGCTCTGGGCGGCGCTGGTCTCCGCGGGCTCGGGCTGCACCGGAGGCGGCGTGAGCCCGGGCACCTTCGAGACGAGCGATTCCGGCGGCGGATCGAGCTCGAGCCCGGGCGATTCCAAGGACGCGAAGCCGACCGACGGCAACCCGAAGCCCGGCGACTCCGCGAAGCCCGGCGACTCCTCGAAGCCCGGCGACTCCGCGAAGCCCGGCGAGAAGCCGGCCGCGCGGGCGATCGATCCTTTCCTGGCGAAGGGTCTCCGATGGCTCGTCGAGGCCCAGCACCCGAGCGGAGGCTGGGGCGCCGGCTCTCACACGGCTCAGAACATCCGCGATCCTCACGCGGTCCAGACCGATCCGGGGACGACGGCGTTCGTCGGCATGGCTCTCCTGCGCGCGGGCCACACGACGTCTTCCGGCGATTACAAGGAGACGGTCAAGCGCGCCGCCGACTACCTCGTCTCGACGGTCGAGAAGGCTGCCGAGGACGGCCCGCGCATCACGGACCTCACGAACACGCAGCCCCAGGTGAAGCTCGGGCAGTTCGTGGACACCTCTCTCTGCGCGCAGTTCTTCACGCGCCTGCTCCCTCACCTCGACTCCGATCCCGAGCTCAAGGGCCGCGTCACGAGGGCGCTCGACAAGTGCGTGAAGAAGATCCAGGCATCGCAGAAGGACGACGGGAGCTGGAACCACGGCGGGTGGGCTCCCGTGCTCCAGTCCTCCATGGCGAACAACGCGCTCGAGCTCGCGAAGGACGCGGGGCGGCCCGTGGACGACAAGGTCCTCGAGAGGTCGCGCGACTACCAGAAGAAAGGCTTCGACGTGACCACGGGCACGGCCGCGAGGACCCCGGCCGCCGCGGGCGTCGAGCTCTACGGCTACGCGAGCAACCAGCGCGCGAACGCGCAGGAAGCTCGCGAGTGCGAGGAGCTCGTCGCCAAGGCGAAGCGCGACGGGAGGCTCGACAAGGACGCGAAGATCTCGGAGGAGTCGCTCCGGACCGCGGGAGCCCCGGCCGAGAAGGCGCCGGCCCTCGTCATGGCGTATGCCCAGCGCGAGGCCGGCCAGCGCCGTCTCGACGACGAAGCGCTCCTCTCGGGCTTCGGGAACAACGGCGGCGAGGAATTCCTGAGCTACATGCTCACGAGCGAGTCCCTCGTCGTGTCGGGCGGCGAGCGATGGACGAAGTGGAACGACAAGATGCACGAGCGCCTCGCGAAGATCCAGAACCCCGACGGGAGCTGGAGCGGGCACCACTGCATCACGAGCCCCGTCTTCTGCACCGCCGCGGTCTCCCTCTCGCTGACCGCGGACCGGGACGCGCTGCTCACGACGCCGAAGTCCAACACGACCGTCGCGCGCTGAGACCGTGACGGTTCCTTGGAGAAAGAGAGACGGGGGAGCGCGGGTCCTGCCCGCGCTCTCCGCGCTCTTCCTGGTCGTTCTCTCGGTCGCGTGGCCGGGAGTCGGAGGAGCGGCGGCTCCGCGAGTGCGCACCGACGCGCGCGCGACCGGCCTCGCGCGGGCGGCGGCGTTTCTCTGGGCTCGCCAGGAGAAAGACGGGGGCTGGCGGAGCGACCGCTACGCCGTCCTGCGCTCGGGGCAGGCTTACACGCCCTTCGTGCTCCTCGCGCTGCTCGACGTTCCCGAGAGCGTGCTCAGGCGGCCCAGGGGTGGCGTCGAGCGCGCGCTCGCTTTCATCCGTTCTCGCGTGAGCGACGAGGGGTGTCTCGGTGCGAGCGACCCGGACCTCCTCGAATACCCGACCTACGCGACCTCCTACGCGCTGCGCTCCCTCGTGCGCGCGGGGGACCCGCGCGACCGGGCGCTCGAGGCGCGCATGGCCCGCTGGCTCGGGAGCCAGCAGTTCTCGGAGGCGAACGGGTTCTCTCCCGCCGATCAGGGCTACGGCGGCTGGGGCTTCGGCGGCCGCGCTCCCTTGCCCGCGTGCCCGGGGCACATGGACCTCGCGCACACGCGGCGCGTCCTCGCGGCGCTCCGGGAGAGCGGATGGACCGACGCGGCGACGTTCGCTCGCGCGAAGGTCTTCCTGGGAGTCTTGCAGCGGCGACCGGGGACGACGCAGCCGCCCGTTCCCGCGGCGGACGATCCGGGCAAGGGAGACGCTCCGTTCGACGGGGGCTTCTTCTTCTCTCCGCTCGTCCTCAACGCGAACAAGGGGAGGCACGGGACCGGGGCGGGCGGCGCCTTCTACCGGAGCTACGCGACGGCGACGTGCGACGGAGCGCTGGCGCTCCTCGCGGCGGGCGTGCCGGAGCAGGACGAGCGAGTCCGCGCCGCGCGAGGATGGCTCGAGCAGCACGCGGGGCTCGAAGCGCCCGACGGGATCCCTAAGGGCCACCCCGAGCCCTGGTATTCCGCCTTGCGCTTCTATCACCTCGCGGTGCGCGCCGAGGCTTCTCGCGCTCTCGGCATTCCGGGGGAGTGGCGGAACGGGATCGTCCGACTCGTCTCGTCCGGCCAGCGCGGCGACGGGAGCGTCGTCAACGAGGAGAGCCCTCTCATGAAGGAAGACGATGCTCTCCTCGCGACGACGCTCGGTCTGATCGCTCTCGAAGCCGCGGGGGAGCCGTTCTTCAAGGTTCGCTGAAGCACGACGGCCGCGGCCGCTTGATGGATGCCGCGGAGGCGCGGAGGTTGCCGAGGCCGCGCAGAGAGGGACTCACGCTCTGCGAATCCTCCGCGCTCTCGGCGCCTCAGCGTTCTCTCTCACATCGACCGATCGGCGCGGTGAAGGCCCGACTGGGAAGGCCGCTCCTGCTCGGCAAGAGAGAGGAAGCCGGAATGCCAGGAAGACGATGCACGAGAGCCTCTGGGCTTCCGGCTTTCCCGTTTCCCTCCGAAGCCTAGGACGGCGCCTGGACGCTCTCGCCCTTGTCGGCCTTCTCGACGGCGAGGACCGGGAGCACGGCCACGACGGGCGCCTCGCTCGCGGTGATCGCGGACTCGGGGAAGGCGAGCTGGAACAGGCCCAGCACCGTCGTCCCGAGCCCGAGCCCCGCGAGGGCCACCGGCAGCGTCGCTCTCGCGGCCGCGACTCCTCCCATGAGCTGGCCCACGGGAGCGAGGCACATCATGGCCGTGAAGGAGAGGCTCATGATCCTCCCCCGCATCTTGTCGGGCACGAGGAGCTGGAGCGCCGTGTTCTGCGAGGTGAGCGTCACGCACCAGCCCACGCCGAACGCGAACAGGATCCCGTGCGAGAGCGCCCACGAGCGCGAGAGCGAGAGCACGACGAGAGCGAGCCCCGTGAACGAGCACGCCAGCGCGATCGCCCGGTGCCGCGGGAGCGCCGTCACGACCCTCCCCATGAGGAGCCCGCCGAACACGGCTCCGAGGCCGATCGCCGAGAGGAGCGTGCTGAACGTCCCGACCCTTCCTCCCATGAGCTCCACGGAGATCGCCGGCAAGAGCGCGAAGACCGGAGCCGCGAGGAAGAGGAACATGGCGCCGCACCAGATCAGGCGGACGATCCCTCGATGCGACCAGGCGTGTCGGAAGCCCTCGCGCAGCTCGGAGCGCCAGGGGGCGTCGCGCCGGACCGTCGCCGGCCTCGAGCGCACGACCGCGAGCGCCAGGATCACGAGGAGGAAGCTCGCGACGTTCAGGTCGAACGCCACGGCGATCCCCCACTGCGCGATCACGACCGCGGCGATCATGGGGCCCACGAGCCGCGCGACGTTGAACTGGATGCTCTGGAGCGCGATCGCGCTGCCGAGGTCCTCTCGCGGGACGAGCTCGGGCAAGAAGGCCTGGAACGCCGGGATCATGGCTCCCGCGGCCACGCCTTCTATGAGCGCGATGACGACCGTCGTCCCGGGCGAGGTCCACCCCACGTGAGCGGCCACCGCCTGGAGCGCGGCGAACGCCGCGAGGGCGATCTGCGTCGCGAGGAGGAGCCGACGGCGATCCACGCGGTCCGCGACGATCCCCATGGGGATCGCGAGGAGGAGCATGGGCATGCCGCTCGCCGCCTGGAAGAAGCCCGACCAGACGGTCGAGCCGCTCTTGTCGTAGACGAGCCAGCCCTGGCAGACGTTCTCGATCCAGCCCCCGACGTTCGAGAGGAGCGCTCCCGACCACACGAGCGCGAACGCGGTGTGAGCGAGCGCGGGGAAGATGCGCCTCACTCCCGCTCGACCTAGCTCTGCGCCTTGCTCGAGCATCTTCCTCGTCTTACCACGAGACGCGCGACGGGACCGAGCGCGCGGCCGCCGTGCGCTCCGGGCTGGGCTGCTACTGCCGACCTCCGCGGACACGAGAGACACCCCCTTCGAGCCCCGATGACGCGGGAACGCGAAGCTCATGTCTTCGCGTTCCCGAGTGAGGGGCCAGGGAGCGAGCAGCGCGTGCCCCCGGCGAGCAACGCGTGTTCGCGGGCCGTCTCTCAGGCCTTGGCGGCTTCTTCCTGCTTCGCGGGCTCGCCCTCGCGCTTGCGGGGGTCGAAGACGAGCTTGTTGTCCTTCAGGCGGACGACGATGTGCTTCTTGTCCTCGAAGGTCCCGCGGAGGAGCTCCTCGGAGAGCGGGTCCTCGACGAGCTGCTCGATCGCCCGGCGCAGCGGGCGAGCGCCCATCTCCTGGTTCCAGCCCTTGTCGATCAGGAACTCGAGCGCGGCCGGCTCGAGCTCGAGCGTCACGTCCTTGTCCTTCAGGCGGTCGCGGACCTTGTTGAGCTCGATGTGGATGATGTGGCGGAGGTCGTCCTTCTGGAGCTGCTGGAAGATGATCACGTCGTCGAGCCTGTTTATGAACTCCGGCCGGAACTCCTTCTCGAGCGCCTCGAGGAGCTGCTTCTTCATCGTCTCGTAGCCCGCGTCGGCGCTGGTCTTCCCGAAGCCGAGCGAGGCCTTGTTCTTGATGATGTCCGAGCCGATGTTCGAGGTGAGGATCAGGATCACGTTCTTGAAGTCGACGTGACGGCCGAAGCTGTCCGTGAGCTTCCCTTCCTCCATGATCTGGAGGAGCATGTTGAAGACGTCGTGATGGGCCTTCTCGATCTCGTCGAAGAGGACGACCGCGTAAGGCCGGCGGCGGATCTTCTCGGTGAGCTGGCCGCCCTCCTCGAAGCCCACGTAGCCTGGCGGAGCGCCCACGAGGCGCGAGACGTTGTGCTTCTCCATGTACTCGGACATGTCGATCTGAACGAGCGCCTCTTCCTCGCCGAACATGAACTTGGCGAGGGCCTTCGCGAGGAGCGTCTTCCCGACTCCCGTCGGGCCCAGGAAGATGAACGAGCCCATGGGCCGGTGCGGGTCCTTGAGGCCCGAGCGCGAGCGCCGGACGGCCTTGGCGATGACCGAGATGGCCATGTGCTGCGAGACGACCATCTTGTGGAGCTCGGCCTCCATCTGGAGGAGACGCTCGCTCTCGCCCTTCTCGAGGCGGGTGAGCGGGACGCCCGTCATCTTCGAGACGGTCTCGGCGATCATGTTCTCGTCGACGATCCCGCCCGACTCCTGGCTGGACTCGCGCCACTCGCGCTTGATCTGCTCGCGCTTCTTCTTGAGCTTGTCCGCCTTGTCGCGGAGGCTCGCGGCGCGCTCGAAGTCCTGGCCGGCGACGGCCTCTTCTTTTTCCTTCTCGAGCTTCTTGACCTCGGCCTCGAGCTCCTTGAGATCGGGCGGGCGGGTCATGGTCTTCATGCGCAGGCGAGCGCCCGCCTCGTCGATCACGTCGATCGCCTTGTCGGGCAGGAAGCGGCCCGTGATGTAACGCGAGCTGAGCTCGACCGCCGCCTCGAGGGCCTCGTTCGTGTACTGGACGCGGTGGTGCGCCTCGTACTTGTCGCGGAGCCCGAGGAGGATCTCGATCGTCTCCTCCTTGGAGGGGGGATCGACCCGGATCGTCTGGAACCGGCGCTCGAGCGCGCCGTCCTTCTCGATGTACTTCCGGTACTCGTCGAGCGTCGTCGCGCCGACGCACTGGACTTCACCGCGCGACAGAGCGGGCTTCAAGACGTTGGACGCGTCGATCGCGCCTTCCGCCCCGCCGGCTCCGACGAGCGTGTGGAGCTCGTCGATGAACAGGATCACGTTCTTGACCCGGCGCACCTCGGTCATGACGGCCTTGATGCGCTCCTCGAACTGGCCGCGGTACTTCGTGCCGGCGACCATCATGGCGAGGTCGAGGACGACGATCCGCTTCTCTCTCAGGATCTCGGGGACGTTCCCCTTGATGATGTCCTGGGCGAGGCCCTCGACGATCGCGGTCTTGCCGACGCCGGGCTCTCCCAGGAGGACCGGGTTGTTCTTCGTGCGGCGCGAGAGGATCATCGTGACGCGCTCGATCTCGTCCTTGCGCCCGATCACGGGATCGAGCTTGCCCTCGCGCGCGAGCTCGGTCAGGTCGCGCCCGAAGGCGTCGAGAGCGGGGGTCTTCGACTTCTTCGAGCTCTTCTCGCCGCCCGCGGGCGCCCCGCCGTATGTAGTTGTGCCCGAGGTTCGATGCCTCTTCGACGGACAGCTCGAGGACCTTCTTCGCGCGCGGCGTGAAGGGGAGCTGCCCCATGGTCACCATGCTGGGCCCGCTCTGGACGATCTTCTCGACCTCGCGCCGGATCTTGTCCAGGTCGACGTCCAGGTTCCGGAGCACGTTCGCCGCGACGCCGGACCCTTCCTGGATCAGGCCGAGGAGGATGTGCTCGGTCCCTATGTATTCATGGTTGAACCGCTGCGCCTCCTGACGCGCGAGGCCCATGACCTTGCGCGCCCGGTCGGTGAATCGGTCGAACATGTGTCTCTCCTGTCACCGGACATTTCGCATCGTCGCGAAATGTGCGTTCGGCTCTCCGGGACTGTCCGGCGACGAATTTTCTTGCGTACGGCCCTGTTGTCCACGGTCGAACCGCTCTTGTCCAGATCGACCTCGAGATTCCTGGCGGCTGGTCATATCTCAGTTCAGGCTCGCGAGCTTGCGCCGGATGAAATCGGCGCGCGTCTCGTCCCGCTCGGGCGTCTCGAGCTCGCGTCCCTCCAGCTTCTGGAGGTGCGCGGGCTGCGTGAGGATGAACAGCTCGTTCACCGTCCCGATCGGGATCTTGTCGATGAGACCCAGGTTGACGCCCATCCGCACGGCGGACAGGTAATCCATGGTCTCCTCGCTCGTGATGAGCCGCGCTCTCTCGAGCATTCCGAAGGCCCGCCAGACGCGGTCCTCCAGCCCGACGCGGTTCTCGCTCACGAGCTTCTCCCGGACGTTGCGCTCGAAGGCGATGATCTGCGGGACGTGGTCCGCGACGGTCTTGAGCACGTCCTCCTCGGACTTCCCGAGCGTGACCTGGTTCGAGATCTGGTAGAAGTCGCCCGAGGCCTGCGTTCCCTCGCCGTAGAAGCCGCGCACGGCCAGGTTGATCTTCGTGACCGCGTGGAAGACCTTCTCGATCTGCTTCGTCATGACGAGCGCGGGGAGGTGGAGCATGACGGAGACCCGCATGCCCGTCCCGACGTTCGTCGGGCAAGCCGTCAGGTAGCCGAACTGGGGAGAGAAGGCGAAGTTGAGCTCTCCCTCGAGGAGGCGGTCGATCTTCGAGATCTGCTGCCAGGCGACGTCCGGCTGGAAGCCCGAGCGGAGGACCTGGACGCGCAGGTGGTCCTCCTCGTTGACCATGACGGAGAGCGTCTCCTTCTCGCCGAGAGCGACTCCGCGGTCGCCCTCGCCCGAGGCGTGATCCTTGGAGATCAGGTGCCGCTCGACCAGGCACTGCCGGTCGATCGAGCTCGTCGAGTTCAGGTTCTTGTAAAGGACCCGCTCGCCGAGCTGGGCCTTCTCGAGCTTGTCTCTCAGGAACTTCTCGAGCTCGGACTTCTGCCGCTCCTCGATGCGGGTGAGGAAAGGGAACTCGCTCACGTTCCGGGCGAGGCGGATCCGCGTCGACATGACGATGTCGCTCTCGGGGCCGGTGCCCGAGAGCCACTCGCCCACCGCGCTGCCGCCGTTCGTCACGTCCGTGGGATCGTGCATGGTGTCTTCGCCGAGAGCATCTTAAGTGAGGGCGCGTGAAAAGTGAATGTTCAAGCGCCGGAAGATGAACACCGGGAGGAGCTTTCGGATTCCCTTCTCGCGTGACCCGGAACGCCTCGTCGCGCCCGGAGAATCTTCTTGACTCCCGCGCCCCTCACGCTAACCTGCGCGAGATGGCCACCTCGTCGAGGAAGTACTGGTATCGCTATCCGACCGCGGCGGGGACGCCGCGTCGCAGGTAGCGTCTTCGAGCACCTCGACGCGAACGAGTCTCTCCGCCGCCGCGAGCCCTAAGGCCGCGGCGGTTTTCGTTTCCGGGAAATCCGAGGAGCAGCAGCCGAGGGGAGCATGACGAGGAAAGGCGAGATCGATGGCTGGCGCCGCGAGATCGACGCGATCGACGACCGGATCGTGGACCTCGTCCTTCGCCGCGCCCGGTGCGCGATCCGCATCGGCCGCGCGAAGCGGAAGGCCGGCGTCCCCGTCCGCGACCGCGCGCGCGAGGCAGCGGTCCTCGCCCGCCTCGCGGAGCGCGCGCGCGGCCGGCTCGAGGGGCGCGACGTGCGGTGGGTCTTCTCCCGGATCATGGAGCTCATGCGCCGCCTCGAGGAAGACGACGCGAGGAATCAAGGCGAGCGAGAGGGCGCGCGCTCTCCGCCGCGTGGGGCGACTTTCGTCGCCCCCGCCCCCTCGCGCAAGACGGGAGACGAGGAGTAGCCGGCCATGATGATCGTCATGCATCCGCACGCGACCGAGGAGCAGGTGCAGCACGTCTGCGAGAAGCTGCGCTCGCTCGGCTTCGACGTCCACCGGTCGAACGGCCGGAACTACACCGTGCTCGGAGCGATCGGTGACCCGAAGGGGCTCGACCGGCGCCAGTTCGAGCTCTTCGAGGGCGTGAAGGAGGTCCTCAAGATCTCCGAGCCCTACAAGCTCGCGGGACGGAGCCTCCACCCGCAGGACAGCGTGCTCCAGATCCGCGGCGCCCAGCTCGGAGGGAGCGACGTGGCGGTCATGGCCGGCCCTTGCTCCGTCGAGTCGCGCGAGCAGCTCCAGACGATCGCTCGCTCGGTCGTCGGGTCGGGCGCGACCTTCCTCCGGGGAGGCGCCTACAAGCCGCGGACGAGCCCCTACGCCTTCCAGGGCCTCGGCGAGGAAGCGCTCGACCTCCTCCGGACGCAGGCCGACGCGCTCGGAGGGGTCCCCGTCGTGAGCGAGGTCATGGACGCCCGTCAGATCCCCGCGTGCGTCGGGAAAGTCGACGTGATCCAGATCGGCGCCCGCAACATGCAGAACTTCTCGCTCCTCAAGGAGTGCGGCCGCACCGGGATCCCCGTCCTCCTGAAGCGCGGCATGTCTTCCACGATCGAGGAGTGGCTCATGGCCGCCGAGTACGTCATGAGCGAGGGCAACAAGAACGTGATCCTCTGCGAGCGCGGGATCCGGACCTTCGAGACGGCGACGCGCAACACGCTCGACCTCTCCGCGATCCCGGTCGTCAAGGAGAAGACTCACCTCCCGGTGATCGTGGACCCGAGCCACGCCATGGGCCGCCGCGACAAGATCCTGCCCATGGCGCGCGCCGCGGTCGCGGCGGGCGCCGACGGGCTCATCGTCGAGGTCCACCACGATCCCGACAACGCCCTCTCGGACGGGCCGCAGGCTCTCCTCCCGGAGATGTTCCAGGTCAT
>JACQDU010000171.1 GCA_016200955.1 bacterium | reverse complement strand
CGCAGATCGTCTCGAGGTCGCCCGCGGCCCTCGGGTTGATCGAGCCGGGGGGCTCCGCCTCCGAGCCCGCGAGCGCGGCGAGGAGCTCGAGATCGCTCTCTCCCACGAAGGGCGGCCGGTTCGTGAGGACGTCGTAGAGCGTCGCTCCGAGGGAGTAGACGTCGCTCCGCGCGTCCACCTGTCCTCCGCTCGCTTGCTCGGGAGACATGTAAGCGAGCGTGCCGAGGCGCGTCCCGACGCGCGTGAGCTTCGTTCCGTCCGCGTCTCTCAGGAGCGCGATGCCGAAGTCGAGGACGTGCGGGCGATCGTCGGAGTCGAGCATGATGTTCTGCGGCTTCAGGTCCCGGTGCACGACTCCCTGCTCGTGAGCGTAGTTGACGGCGAGCGCCGCGTCCCTGAGCGCCTCGAGGGCTTTCGTGAGAGCGATCCGGTCCGAGCGCGGCTGCCCGGCGAGCTCGGTCTCGGCGGTCTCTCTCTGGAAGCGCTTCCTCGCCTGCTCCGTCACCGGGTCGCCGCGCGTGAGGATCGTCTTCAGCGCCACGTGGCGCTTCAGGCGCTCGTCCCACGCGCGCCAGACGACTCCCATGCCTCCGCGGCCGAGCTCCGAGAGGAGGACGAAGGGCCCGAGCCGCCGCGCGGGGTCGGTCGAGGTCCGCGCGACTTCCTGGGAGATGCTCTCCCGGATATCGCCCGAGGGAGCCAGCGCCGGCCCGGCCGGGTCGGAGGGCGCTTGCTCGCGCGTCGCCGGGAGCCTCGCGATCCCCGTCTCCGTGGTCGGCTCGGCCCGAGGGTCGGGCGCGCGAACGGACGCGCCGCACGACGCGCACGTCGCCGTCTTTCCCGAAGGCCACCGAGATAACGGCACGGGCCGGCCGCAGCCCGGGCAGGAGAGCGATTCCAAGTCCCCGCTCCGCTCCTCTCTTATGGACGAGCGGTCGCGGGGACGTCAAGCGGGGCGAGGGGCAAGCGGCCTTCCGCGAGGACCTCGTCGGGAGCTCGCCTCACGTTCCAGACGATCCCGACCCACGAGAGGACGCGGAGGATCTCGAAGCTCATGTCGACCTCCCACCACCGGAATCCCTGGCTCGCGGACGCCATGTAGCGGTGGTGGTTGTTGTGCCAGCCCTCTCCCATCGTGATGAGGGCGAGGAGCATGCTGTTCTTGCTCGTGTCTCCCGTCGCGTAGACGCGCCGGCCGAATACGTGAGCGAGCGAGTTGATCGTGAACGTCCCGTGCCACAGGAAGGCCGTGCTCACGAGCCCGCCCCACACGGCCCACGGAAGCCCGCCCGCGAGCCAGAGCCCCGCGAGCCCGAGGAGCGGCGGCAGAAGCCAGAACCGGTTCAGGAAGCGCAGCTCGGGGAAGCGCGTGAAGTCCGCGATGAGCTCGAGCCGCGGCTTCTTGTGCCTCGGAGAGAGGATCCAGCCAACGTGAGCCCAGAAGAAACCTCGCTGCGTGGGAGAGTGCACGTCCTCGGGCATGTCCGAGAACTTGTGGTGGTGCCTGTGGTGAGACGCCCACCAGAGCGGCCCCTTCTGCGCCGCGAGCGCTCCTCCGAACGCGAGCACGAACTGGAACGCGCGGCTCGTCTTGAAGGACCGGTGCGCGAAGTAGCGGTGATACCCCGCCGTGATGAAGAACATCCGGAGGTAGTAAGCGCCGACTGCGAGCGCGACGAGCCGCCAGCTCGCCCCGACGAACACCGCTCCCACGACCGCGAGCACGTGCGCTCCGCCGAAGAGCATCTCGCGGAAGGGACTCGGCCGGTCCGAGATGACGGGGACGGCGACCGTCTCCGCCGAGGTCGCGGTCACGGTCTCGGTCACGGTCTCGGTCGCGGCCACGGTCACGGTCCCGGACAAGCGAGCGGTCGCGGTCACGGTCCCGGACACGCGAGCGGCCTCGGTCACGGCCACGGCCTCGGTCACGGCCACGGACTCGGTCGCGGCCACGGACTCGGTCACGGCCACGGTCGCGGCCACGGGCCCGGTCGCAGCCTCGGTCACGGGCACGGCGACGTCGCTCACGTTACTCGCCGCGCTCCACGCCGTAGCAGACGTCCTCGAGCGCCTTCGCGAAGTCCTCGATCTCCTTGGTCGTGGCGTCGGCCATGTGGAGGAGGCGGATCCTCGCCGTCTCTCCCGCGACTCCGGCTCCGAGCATCTTCAAGCCGCGCCTCCAGCCGACGCGGCAGACGTCGGCGCGCCGCTTCACTTCCAGCGAGTTCATGACGCCGCGTCCCTGGATGCTCACGATGATGTCCTTGTGCTTCGCCGCGAGCTGCTCGACGAGCGAGCGCAGGTACTTGCCCTTGACGACCTCGTTCTCGAGGTGCCCGAGCTCGCCCAGGTGAGGCGAGTGCTGGTTCAGGAGAGCGTCGAACGTCGCGTAGGAGACGTTCACGTCGAACAGCTTCCCTCCGCCGAAGGTGTTCGAGTGCCATCCGCTGTGGAGGTAACGGCTGTACTCGCCGCGCGCGACCATCAGGCCCAGGAAGGCGCACTTCGCCATGGCGATCGCGTCGGGCGCGCAGTCGAAGTGCTCCCAGGAGTAGAGCTTTCCGGTGCGGCCCATGCTCTGGACCTCGTCGGCCACGAGCATGATCCCGAACTCCTTCGCGGCCTTGCCGATCCCGTGGAACCACGCGGGGTCGCCGGGGACGTAGCCGCCTTCTCCCTGGAAGCCTTCGGCGCAGAAGGCCGCGCAGAGGTCGGCCGGGATCTTCCCGCGCTCGAGGACGCGCGCGACGCCGCCTTCGCCGTCGAGGATCTCGTCGAGCGGGCGAGGATCGATGAGAGCGCGGAGGGCCTGCGGGTCCTTGTTGTATTCGATGTGCTTCACGTAATGGAATTTCTGGTAGCCGATCTGGTGCGCCTTCTTGCTCTGGGTGAGGTTCAGGGCGCCGAGCGTGCGGCCGTGGAAGCAGCCCACGGTCGCGACGAGGAACATGGGGTAGTCCTTGTAGACCGGCTCGGCCATCGTCTTGTCGCGGCTCTCGAGGAGCTCGTTCTTCTTGATCCCGAGCTGCTCCATGAGGCGCTCGACGTTCCGGCGGCCGTACTTCTCCTCGAGCTTCCGCCACTTCACGAGCATGGCGAGCTTGATCGCGGCCTCGTTCGACTCCGTGCCCGAGTTGCAGATGAAGACCTTCCAGCCCTCGCGCGCCGGGAAGCGCTCGTTCGTCGCCGTGTGGAGGAGCTCGGCGAGGTCCTGGGGCGTCTTCACGTCGGAGACGTTCTCTCCCTGGAGGAGGAAGTCGTCGGTGTTGATCTCGCGGCGCAGGAGGAGCCCGTGCTCGAGGAGTGAGGCGACGGCGTCGCGGAAGGCCGGCATGTTCTCGTCGAAGAGCTTCTGCGCGCAGCCGAGCATGGCGTCGTAGTAGACGCCCTCGCTGCACGAGACGTAGCTCCCGGCGACCGGATAGCCGAGCTCGAGGTCGGGAGAGTCGTCGTCGTGCGTCGTCACGAACATCCGCGCGTTGTGCGACGCGCGCGCCTGCTGGTAGCGCGTGTTCTCCATGTCGCCGCGGACCTTCACGACGGCCGTCCCGCGGTTGAGCGTGACTCCGTGACCCGTGATGTCGGGGAAGTGGTAGCGCGACTTCTCCGCCGCGAGGTCGTAACCGTCGATCACGAGCTTCTCGGCCGTCTGGGTGGGCATGGGCTTCTCCTTGCGTGCGGATCGTGGAAAGGGAACGTCTACTCTCTGTTCCAGGGAGGAAGATCGCTCCGGGTCGCCCCGAAATACGTCACGAGAGTTGCGGATTCTAAGTGTGTTTCCGCGTCGCGTCCACAACGACTGACGTGAAGGGCGCTCGGCCGCGTCCTCCTTCTCGCGGTCTCCGGCCGCGGGCGCGGCGAGGAAGGTCGAGGAGCACGGAGTTGAGACACAACTCAATGGCATGTCTTTCGTTGCGGCAACGTTTCGGGGTCGGGCTCCCTTGTCATCGACGGAGGGGCTGGCTAGTCTCGAAGTGCGTCACCCAAGGCACGGAGTAGAGGGGACTCTCAGGGATATCCGCAAGCTTGCACCGGGAGATCGGCTGCGCGACTACAGGATCCTCGAGAAGATCGGCGAGGGTGGTTTCGGGG
>JACQDU010000170.1 GCA_016200955.1 bacterium | reverse complement strand
CGCGAACCGGCGCACGAGCCTCTGCGCGACCTCGGTGACGAGGGCCTGCCTCGCGAGGGCGAGCGAGCGGTCGCCGATCTCGGCGCGGCCCGACTCCGTCTCGTAGCCGAGCGCCTCTCCCTGGAGGAGGTCGTACGCGTCGGCGCGCGCGAGGAGCTCGTAGCCCGTCTCGCGCCGCTCGAGGCGCTCGATCCGGAAGCCCACGAGGAGCCGCCCCTCGCTCCGGAGGAGGAGGAGCGGGAGCTCGTAGCGCTCGTCCTTCGGGCGCTTCCAGTCCTCGCCGGTCACGTAGCCCTCGAGAAGCCGGGCCGTGCTCGCGGGGGCGCCGCGCTTCGAGTCGGCGAGGCTCGCGCGGATGTCCCGCCACAGCTTCGTCTGGAAGCCGCGCTTGAGGAGCTCGGCCGAGAGGCTCTCGGCGAGGTCATCCAGGTAAGCCTGAGCGAGCGGCGAGCTCTGCGCTCCCTCGGCGGGCGAGCGGACCACGAGGAGGACGCGCATCTTCCCTTGCTGCGAGACGAGGATCCCCTCGCGCTGGAGCTTCTTCGTGACCTTCTCGCGGGAGATGCGGATGCGGAAGGTCGCGTAGAGCCGCTTGCTCGCGGGCGAGAGCCTCCGCTTGTTCGCGAGCTCGCTCGCCTCGACGAACTCGCGCGCGTGCTCCAGGAAGAGGTCGAAGACCTTCTCGTTGTTCCGCCGGTACTCCTCGTCGTCTCCCAGGACTTCCTTGACCATGAGGTCCAGGGCGACGCGCTCGAGGTGAGCCTTGAGGGAAGCGAGCGCGTCGTCCTCGGGGCCCGCCTGCTCGGTCGAGTCCGTGATCGTGAACGTGTTGCTCTCGGGGTCGACCTCCGTCTTCTGCGGGTCGGGCTTCTCGGGCTGCGGGGGCGGATCGGCGCAGCCCGCGAGGAGCGCGGCCGAGAGGCAGAGAAGGAACGAAACGGGCGACCGCAAGCGCGTGCTCCCCGAGAGAGCTTACAGATCGTGCATCGGGCAAGCCATCAGCGCGTGAGCCAGATCGTCGCGCCGCCGCTCGACTCGACGGAAGGCGTCTGCTTCCCTTTCGCCTGCGCGGCGAGGGAGGGGACCTCTTTCTTCAGGTAACCCGCGAGCTCGTCTCCCGTGACCCTTCCGTCGCCGTTCGCGTCGGCCTCTCCCCGGAGGCCCCTAAGGAGTGCGAGCGTGAAGACTCCCTGGCCGAGCGTCGGGTCCTCGGTCGAGAGCTCGCTCGGCCCCGTCGCGGCGATCGTGAGAGAGCTGCCGTCGGGCTTGCCGGGCTCCTTCCGGTCGCTCGCGACGGGAGCGCGGACGACGCCGCCGATCCCTCGCACGCCCTCGATCCCGCCCGAGTGGCAGGCGTCGACGAGGAAGACCCTCCTCCCGGCGAGGATCTTCTTCCAGTACTCGGCGATCGTCGCGCCCGAGATCGCCGTCTCGGGCAGAGAGGCGAGCTGCGCGTCCGACCCCGCGAGGTAGGTGTCGTCCGCGTCCTGGAAGCCGTGGCCGGCGAAGTAGAGGATGGCGAGGTCGTCGGGGCGCGTGGCCTTCGAGATCAGCTCCTCGCGGATCGCTCGCAGGATCCCTTGCCGCGTCGCGTCCTTCCCGAGGAGGAGGTGCACGCGCTCGCGGATCGTCGGGCTCTTCTTGTCCGTCGCGAAGAACCCGAAGACCGTGCGCGCGTCCTGCTCGGCGAAGCGGAGCTTCGGGATCTTCGCGTCGTCGTATTCGTTCACTCCGATCACGAGGACGTGGACGCTCCCCTGCTCGGGGAGCGGAGCGGCGGGGGGCGGCGTCGGCGGGCGCGTGGCCGGAGCCGCCGGAGCCGCCGGAGCCGCCGGACGGGCGCCTCCGCCGAGCGCGCTCGCGATCCGCTCGAGCGCCCTCTCGTCCGCGAGCAGCTTCCCGACGAGGACGCGTTGCGCGTGCTCGCGCGCGGCCTTGAGCGCCTGCATGCACCCGATCGAGCCTTCGCCGCTCGAGTGGACCTTGGCCGTCGTCGTGTAAGTCGCGAGGATCTCGCCGCGCTTGAAGCTGACCACGAGCTGGAACGGGACGGCGACATCGGTCGCGTCCCACCTCCAGACGATCGAGACCTCCGGGCTGGCGGTCGGCTTCAAGGAGAGGAGGAGCGCATCGAATTCTCGCGGGAGCTTCGGCTCGGGGACGGCGTCCACGTCGTCGAAGATCCCGGTCGAGAGCAGGAGCACCTTGAGGCTCTCGCTCTGGACCACGGTGGGCGGTGCGGGCCCTTTGGGGTTCGGGTCCCTGACCTGCTCGGTGATCGTCCGGTTCCCCTGATGGGCCTCGGCGCCCTCCGAGTACGCGAGGACTCGGCCCGCGATCTTCCGCTTCGCCTGGAGCGAATCGGGAGCGCGTTCTTCCGAGGAGCTCGTGATCTCGGTCGGCGCCACGCACCCCGCGCCGGCGAGGCAGAGAACGACGCCCAGGAGAGCCGACAAGCCCGTGGCATTCATCGCTTCACCATGAGAAGTGTGGCGGCTCCCGCTCAACGCGAGAGCCAGATCGTCGCCCCGCCGGTCGCCGTGACCGCGGGAGTCTGCTTTCCCCCTGCTCGAGCGGCGAGAGAAGGGACCTCGTTCTTGAGGAAAGAGGCCAGCTCGTCTCCCGTGACCTTCCCGTCCTTGTTCGCGTCGGCCTCACCCCGGAGCCCTCTCAGGAGAGCGATCGTGAAGACTCCCTGGCCGAGCTTCGGGTCCTCGGTCGAGAGCTCGCTCGCGCCGGTCGCGGCGATCGTGAGGGAGGTCGCGTCGCTCTCCTTCCCCGGCGCGTCGCCCGCGACCGGAGCGCGCACGACCCCGCCGATCCCCCGCACGCCCTCGACTCCGCCGGAGTGGCAGGCATCCACGAGGAAGACCTTCCTTCCGGCGAGGACCTTCTTCCATGCGTCGGCGAGCACGACGCCCGAGATCGCCGTCTCGGGCAGCTCCGAGAGCTTCGCGTCCGCTCCGGCGAGGTAGGTGTCGCTCGCGTCCTGGAAGCCATGGCCCGCGAAGTAGAGGATCGCCACGTCCTCCTTGCGCGTCGCCTTCTGGATGAGCTCCTCGCGGATCGCCTTCAGGATCCCGGCTCGCGTGGCGTCCTTCCCTAGGAGCACGTGCACGCGCTCGGGTATCGTCGGG
>JACQDU010000169.1 GCA_016200955.1 bacterium | reverse complement strand
CTCCCCTCATCATCTTCATCGAAGCCGAGACAGCCGCGCTCCAGGGAGACGAGGCCCGCTCGCGCGCTCGCCTCGCCGACGCGAGGGCCGCGGGGTTCTTCCTGCTCGACGAGCGGATCCGGAGCTCTCCGGTCCTCTCGAAACCGTGACTCGAGGAGAGTCGCCCGTTATCATCTTCGCGTGAGAACGCCGGCCGACGTGGCCCGTGGAACGGTCTTCGGCGAGCGCTTCGTCATCGAGAGCGCGCTCCCGACGCCCGGTCTACGCCATACGCGGACCTTCAAGGCGCGCGATTCCGTGACGGGCCGGACGGTGGCGCTCGAGGCGACGGCCACCGTCGTCCCACCGGGTTTCCAGCAGGATTACATGGATCCGCTCCTCGCGTGGAGCTCTCGCCTGCCCGAGCACCCGCACGTGATCACGCTCTTCGGCTACGGATGGGATCCGCGCACGCAGGCGGGCTGGTGCGCGACCGACCTCGTGACGATGCCGTCTCTCGGCGACGTCGTGAAGCGCGACGGCCCCCTCGCGCCCGAGCGAGGGCTCGTGCTCGCGCGACAGCTCCTCTCCGGCCTCGAGGTCTTCGTCCGGGCCGGGCGCTTCCCGACCCCGACTCCCGGGGAGATCCTCGTCGAGGCCGGCACGAGCGGGTCGGAGCGCGTGCGGCTGAGCCTCGGCCGCCACTGGGGGGAGACCTACCCCGGCTTCAGCATCGGCGTCCCCTCGACGTGGGGCAGCGCGGCTTACGAGCCGCGCGAGGCCGGCGGATTCCACGCGCAGCCCGCCACGTGCGTCTATGCGGCAGCGGCGTGCCTGTATTTCATGTTGACGGGGAGGGCGCCCCATTCGGCACGGACGACGATCGAGCTCGCCATGGCAACGGCCACGACGCGGCCCGAGCCTCCGTCTCGCTGGCGCCCCGGCCTTCCGGCCGCTCTCGACGCGCTCGTGATGGAGGCCCTGGAGAAGGACCCCGCGCGGCGCCCGCGGGATCCTCGCGCTTACGCCGCGCGGCTCTCCTCCGCGTTCTGCACCTGGGAGGCGGGGATTCCCGCCGTGAGACACCTGGGCAGACGATTCTAGATATTTGCGCCTTCGCGTCTTAGCGCCTTCGTGTTTCTCTCGCGGGGTCGGGACGCGAGACCGTGCTAGAACGACCACTCGCTGAAGAGTTTTTGCCGGAAGGCCTGGAGCTCCGCGAGCTTCTTCTCGCGCTTGTCGCCCGAGATCTCCTTGAGCACCGCGAGCAGCTCGTCTTCCGTGCGCTTGAGGCGCTCCGTGATGATCTTCGCGAACGAGTGGATGATCTTGTAGGCGCACAGGTCGCCGGCGGCGAGGAGAGCGTCGAACGCCTCCTTCGCGACCTTGTTCAGGTGAGTCGGCTCGGTCGCGACGGCCGTCGCGGAGCGCTTCCGGTCGGGGCGGTCGACGATGAGAGACATCTCGCCGAAGACGCTTCTCGTGGAGAGGATGGCGACGGGGACCTCGGTGCCGTTCTGGTCGGGCTTCCGGATCTCGACGCGGCCCGAGAGCAGGATGTAGAAGCCGTCGCATGTGTCGCCGGCCTTGAAGATCACGGTCCCCGCGGGCACCTGGAGCTCCTCGGTCGAGCGGAGGACGCGTCCGATCTCGGCCTGGGTCAGGTGGCCGAAGATCGGGACCTTCTCGTAGCGCTCGGTGTTCCGCGACACTTTCGACATGGACCGCTCCTCATGAGACGTCAGAGCCCGCTCAGGACCGTTGCTTTTCCGACGCGGCCGATCGCGACGACGAAGGCCGCCGTGCGCAGCGAGATCTTCCTCGCCGTCGCGAGGTCCCAGATCGTGCCGAACGCGCGCTGCATGTATTTCTTGAGCCGCGAGTTCACCTCGTCGAGCTCCCAGCGGAAGTGCTGGATGTTCTGAACCCACTCGAAGTAGCTGCACGTGACGCCGCCGGCGTTCGCGAGGATGTCCGGGACCACGACGATCTCGCGCGCGTGCAGGACCTCGTCCGCGTCGGGCGTCGTGGGAGCGTTCGCTCCCTCGATGATCATCTTGGCGCGGATGTCCTTCGCGTTGTCCTTCGTGAGGACGCCTCCGAGCGCCGCGGGGATCAGGACGTCCACGGGCTCGAGGAGGACCTGGTCGCCCGAGATCGCCTGGGCTCCCGGGAAGCCCTTCACGACGCCGCCGTGCTGCTTCGCGTGAGCGAGAAGCGCGGGGATGTCGATCCCGTCGTTGTTCCTGAGGCCGCCCGTGTGGTCGGAGACGGCGAGGATCCTGCCCTTCCGCGCAGCCACGTGCTTCGCGACGTTCGAGCCGACGTTCCCGAAGCCCTGGATCGCGAAGGTCCGCTCGGCGATCGTCGCTCCCTGGCGGCGGAGCGCCTCCTCGGTCACGAACGTGAGGCCGAGCCCCGTCGCCTCCTCGCGCCCCTCGGAGCCGTGGAGCTCGAGCGGCTTTCCCGTCACGACTCCGGGCGAGAAGCCGTGGAGCCGCGAGTACTCGCTCATGATCCACGCCATGATCTGGGCGTTCGTGTTCACGTCGGGTGCCGGGATGTCCACGGTCGGCCCGATCACCTCGTGGATCTTCTGCGTGAACTTCCGCGTGATGCGCTCGACCTCTCCCGTCGCGTGGAGCTTGGGGTCGAAGTCGATGCCGCCCTTCGCGCCGCCGTAAGGGATGTCGACGACGGCCGTCTTCCAGGTCATGAGAGAAGCGAGGGCCGTGCAGTGGTCCTCGTCCATCGTGGGGTGGTAGCGGAGCCCGCCCTTGAAGGGGCCGCGCGCGGCGTTGTGCTGGACGCGGAAGCCCGTGAAGACGCCGAGCTCTCCCGAGTCGAGCTCGACGGCGACCTCGACCTTCACGACGCGCTCGGGGTTCTGGAGGACGCGCTGGATCCTGTCGGGAAGGCCCATGACCTTCGCCGCCTTGCGGAAGTAGACGTTCGTGTCCTCGAAGGACTCCGCCATGTCCCCTCGCTAGGGAAAGTGACTATAGCGCGGCTCCCTCGTGCGAGCGAACGTGCGCCGGCCCTCAGCGTCCGTTAATCTGAGCTCCTGGGGCGGAGATGCAACGGATCCGGAGGCCTCTCGTCTGCCTGCTCGCCGGCCTCGCCGCCGCGAGCGCGGGATGTCACTCCTATTACAGGGCGGCCGAGCGCACGCGGCCCCAGAACCCGCACGCGGCCTGCGAGTACCTCGCGAAGTGCCTGGAAGACGACCCGAACGACGAGGACGCGATCAAGCTCCTGAACGAGATCGGGAAGAAGATCGCCGTCGACCACTCGGAGCAGGTCGCCGAGCTCGAGCGCTCCGGCCGGTACGAGGACGCCGTGGCCCAGTGCGACCGCGTCATCGCGACGCGCGTCCTCATAGCGCAGCTCCCCGGGAAGGTCGACGTCGTCCACGAGGCGGAGGAGCGCTCGAAGAACGCGGTCCAGGCCGCGGCGAAGGCCTACGCCGTCGGCCTCAACCTCGAGAAGCAGCACGACCAGAAGGGCGCCGCGCGCCGCTTCCGCGTCGCCATGGCCTTCGTCCCCGGCTACCGCGACGCTCCCGCCCACTACGCGGCCATGGTCAAGGCCGCGACTCTCCGCTGCGCCTTCGCCGGCTTCCACGGCAACAACTACGGGAGGTCGCTCGCGCGCGACGCCGGCGAGCGCTTCAAGAACAAGATCGTCGAGATGAACCCCGAGTTCCTCGAGATCGTGGGCGCGAACGACGCCTCCGCGCGAGGAAGACTCACGGGAGTCATCGACGCCGACTACGGCGACACGGGCTGGGTCGGCACGAGGGGCCGGAATTCCATCCAGGTGAACGACACGAACCCGGACGGGACCTGGAAGGTCGATGCGAACGGGAACTTCATCTTCAAGACGGTCTCGGCCTCGTGGGTCGTCTACGACCGGACGACCTCGATGACCTTGACGATCAAGTACGAGATCGTGGACGCGAAGACGGGAGGATCGCTCGACGCGGGGCAGTTCTCGGCGAACGACAGCGACTCGGGTCGGTACGCCGGCGACTTCCGGGGAGACATGAACGCGGTGCCCTACGACGTCCAGGGCATGTCTCGCGACCGCCCGGGCCTTCGCACCTTCCAGGACCTCGCGAAGCCGAAGGTCGAGGTCGCCGTGGACGAGATGAGCGCGAAGGTCTTCCGGCGCTTCAAGTGAGCCGGTTCCGCGGTTCCGGTCACCGGTAGCCGGTCCCCGGTTGCCGGTCCCCGGTTGCCGGTCCCCGGTTGCCGGTCCCCGGTTGCCGGTCCCCGGTTGCCGGTCCCCTGTTGCCGGTCCCCGGTCACCGGTTGCCGGTCTCCTGTAGCCGGTCTCCGGTAGCCGGT
>JACQDU010000168.1 GCA_016200955.1 bacterium | reverse complement strand
GCGAGCGTCCGGCCGCAGGTCGAGACGGGCCTCGCTCGCATGAGGATCTCGCGGATCGACCTCGTCGTCTTCCACGGCCTCGCCCGGCTCGAGCAGTGGCGCGCGATCGCCCAGCGAGGCGGCTCGATGGAGGAGCTCGGCCGCCTGCGCGACGAGGGCAAGGTCGCCTTCCGCGGGATCAGCGCTCACGACCCCGAGGTCCTGAGGGCAGCGATCCTGTCCGGGCTCTGCGACGCGGTCCTCTTCCCGCTCGGGCCGTCCGTGGACGAGCGCTACCTCTTGCGCGTCCTCCCGCTCGCGCGGAGCTGCGGAGTGGGGACGATCGCCTTCAAGACCTTCGCGGCGGGGAAGCTCCTCTCGGACCCCGCGCGATGCGTGCGCTACACCCTCTCGCTCGATCCCGACGTGGCCCTCCTCGGGATGAGCACGCCGGCCGAGGTCGAGGTCGCGCTCGGAGCGGCCGCGGGCGCCCGGGACGTGACCGCGCTCGAGCAGCATGAGACGCGCGCCTGGGCGCGCCGCGAGCTCGAGGGAAAGGGGCCGTTCTGGTGGAATCCCGAGCCGCTGCTCGTGCCCGCGTGGTGAGGGTGAGACCCGCTCGGACCTCGACCAGCGCCTCTCGAGATCGATCGAGATCGCCGAAGCTCAGCGAAGGATCGTCGCCGTGAGGATCGCGAGCTGATCGCGCTTCTTCTGGGAGTCGCGGCCGGGCCCCTCGCTCTCCTGCTCGGAGCGGAAGCCGCCGACGACGACCCCCTCGCCCGAAGCGACCTTCACGCGAGTCGCGAGCGTCGCCTGCCCGCCGGTCGTCGTCGTGACGTTCGCGAGCGCGACCGTGACCTCGCCCTTCGCGCTCGCCTCGAGCACGGAGACCTGGAGCGCCTCGTAGGGGCCGATCAGGTCCCGCCAGAGAGGATCGGAGATCGAGAACGACCCCTCGCGGCCGGCCTGGACGACGATGAACTGCTCGGTCGAGCTCTTGTTGCTCCCCTTCGTCTTTCCCGCCTTGAGCCAGCCCGTGAGAGAGACCACGCCGTAGAGCATCTTCCCGTGGAGGACGCCGCGGACCTTCACGTCGTCCCACGAGATCACGTCCACGACCTTGAGCGAGACCTTCACGTTCGGGTGCTCGGGGTCCGAGCTGCGCGGGAGGTTCCCGTCGATCGAGGAGCGAGCATCGTCGCCGTTGGTGAAAGGACCCTTCGGCGCGTTCGTCGTCCGCTCGGGGTGGTCGTAGGGATCGGGACCTTCCTGGTCCGAGTAGGCGTGGTGCTTGGGCGGCTGCGGCTCGTGCGGTTCCTGCCCGAGGCAACCCGAGAGCGCGAACGCCGCGGCGACGAGGCTCAGTCTTGCTCGCATGCAGCGGGAGAGTAGCCGCGCTCGTCGCGCTTGAGAACCCCGAAGGACATGAAGCAAGAGAGAAATCACGCTGGTCTCCTCGAGAGACTACGTCCTCGGGCCGGATCCCGTTCCGGGTCCTCCCGGGTCATCGTCGAAGCCGTCCAGCTTGAGCTGGAGGCCCGAGTCGTCCATGACGTCCTGGCTCGGCGACGGCGCCTGCCTCGCGGCCACCACCGGCTTCGGCGGAGGAGGCTTCGGGTGAGACGGCAGCTTGGGCGGCGGCGGGAGCGCCTTCGGCAGTGGCGGGAGCGGCGCCGTGGGAGGCGGCGGCGCGGCCCTCACGCGAGCCGGAGCGGCGGTGGGCCGCGGCGCCGCCTGCGCGGGCGTCTGCGGGGCCGCGACGGGCTCCACGAGCGGCATCTGCGGGACCTGGAGGTCGATCGACGACGAAGACCCGGGCTGCCGGATGTAGGTCTTGCAGAAAGGACACTTGAGGAGCCCGAGAGGGGCTCGCCAGCCGCACTTCGGGCAAGTCCCTTCCAACACGACTGACCCCGCCTCTCGATCGCCGGTCCTCCGACGTCAGAGGCGTGATACCCGCAATTTGCTTCTCGCGCCAGCATTCGCGTTCGATCGGCAGCTTCCGTCGGATCACGCGCACCGTACTCGCGCAAGACGCTCTTGTCGCGATCGTGCTCGCGGTCGTTCGCGGTTCTGCTCCTCGTCGCCTGCCGTCGTCGATCCTCGACCCGAGAAGACAGTAGAATCTCACCCGGAGAAACTCCGGATGCCTCTCCTGAGCGGTCTCGAAAGCCCGCGCGCGTCCCTGGAGGAAGCCGGGCCGCGAGTCCGCGCGCTCGACATCGCGATCGCGGGCACTCGAGGCGTGCCGGCGCGCTACGGCGGCTTCGAGACCTTCGCGGCGGAGCTCGCCCCGAGGCTCGTGCGGCGCGGGCACCGGGTGACCGTCTATTGCCGCGAGGGCTACGTCTCTCCGAGACGGCGCGGCTTCCGGGGAGCCCGCACCGTCGTCCTCCCGCGGGCTCGAGGGAAGCACCTCGAGACGCCCGTTCACGCGCTCCGCTCGGCGATCTCGGCGCTCCGGCACGAGAGGCACGAGGTCGTCCTCCTCTGCAACGCGGCCTGCGCGCCTCTCGTGCCGATCTTCCGCGCGAGCGGAGCTCGCGTCGCGCTCAACCTCGACGGGATCGAGCGCCTCCGCCGGAAGTGGGGCCTCGCGGGGAGGCTCTGGTATCGAGCGGGAGAGAGGCTCGCGCTCGCTCTCGCGGACCGCTGCGTCGCTGATGCGCGTGCGATCGCCGCTTATTACCGGGAGGGACACGGGCGCGTGCTCCCGGTGATCGCTTACGGCGCCGATCCCGACGCGCGCGCTCTCCCGGGAGCCGCGCTCGCACGGCTCGGTCTCTCTCCCGGGAGTTACATCCTGCAAGTCGCGAGGCTCGAGCCCGAGAACAACGCTCTCCTCGTCGCCCGTGCTTTTCTTCAAGTGAGAACGGAGAGGAAGCTCGTGCTCGTGGGCGATGCGCCCTACGCCCGCGGCGAGAAGCTCGCGCTCGAGCGAGCGGCGGCGCGCGATCCGCGCCTCGTCCTCGCGGGCGCCGTCTACGGGAGACGCGTGCGCGAGCTGTTCACGAGCGCCTTCGCCTACGTGCAGGCGAGCGAGGTCGGCGGGACGCACCCCGCGCTACTCCAGGGCATGGCGCTCTCGCCCTGCGTGGTCGCGAACGACGTCCCCGAGCACCGGGAGGTCCTCGAGGACGCCGGGCTCTATTACGGGAAGAACGACGAGCGAGACCTCGCGCGGGTGCTGTCTCGCCTCGAGGAGAACGCTTCGCTCCGCGAGCCTCTCGGCGCGCGCGCGCGCGCGCTCGTGCGCGAGCGGTACTCGTGGGACGAGGTCGCGAGGAGATACGAGATGCTCTTCCTGGACATGCTGGACGAGGGCACGAGATGAACGCACGCGAGCCGGGGCCGGGAGAGGCGCAGCCGCAGGAAGCGGCGCCGACGCGGTCTTCCGCGCGGGTCGCTTCGCCCATCTCCGATCCGCGCACGGTGCGCTACGAGCTCTCCGTGCCGGAGCCCGCGCGGCACGTCGTCTCCGTGCGCGCGAGCTACGGCGCCCTCGGAGCTCGCGACGCGCTCGTGCTCGTCCTGCCCGTCTGGGCGCCGGGCTCCTACAAGGTCCGCGACTTCTCGAAGCAGGTCCAGGACCTCACGGCGAGGAACGAGAGCCGGCAGCCGCTCGTCGCGACGAAGGTCCGCAAGAACGCCTGGCGCATCGAGCGCTCGGGCGCCCAGCGGATCGACGTGAGCTACGCGGTCTACGGCTTCGAGCTCTCGGTGCGCACGAACCACGTGGACGACCGGCACGCTTTCGTGAACGGGACGAACACGTTCTTCTTCGTGGAAGGAGAGCTGGACCGCCCCGCTCTCCTCGAGGTCTCGCCGCCCGAGGGCTGGGAGGTCGCGTGCGCGCTCGATCCCGCGCCCTCGTCTTCTCTAGGCAAGAACGCTTACGTGGCGCGGGACTACGATCAGCTCGCGGACTCGCCGCTCGAGCTCGGGAAGCTCGAGCGCCTGGCCTTCGAGCACGCGGGCGTGCGCCACGAGGTCGCGATCTCGGGCGAGGGAAACCGCCCGGCCCGGCAGTGGGTCGAGGACCTGAGGAAGCTCGTCGCGCTCGAGGTCGCTCTCGTGGGCGAGCTCCCGTGCCCGCGCTACACGTTCATCGTCCACCTGTTCGCGCGCGGCCAGGGAGGGCTCGAGCACAAGGACTCGACGGCCGTCCAGTATCCGCGCGCTCGCCTGAAGAAGAAGAAGGACTACGAGCGCTTCCTCTCGCTCCTCGCGCACGAGTACTTCCACCTCTGGAACGGGAAGCGGATCCGGCCCGCGCCGCTCGGGCCGTTCGACTACGACCGCGAGGTCCACACGCGCTGCCTCTGGCTCGTCGAGGGGGTCACGGCCTACTACGACGAGCTCCTCCTCGCGCGCGCGGGCCTCGTCACCGGAGACCGCTACCTCGAGATGCAGGCCGAGCGGATCCGTTCTCTCCTGGACACTCCGGGCCGCGCGCGGCAGAGCCTCGCCGATGCGAGCTTCGACGCGTGGATCAAGTACTACCAGCGCGACGAGAACTCTCCCAACTCCCAGGTCTCTTACTACGAGAAGGGCCAGCTCGTCGCGATGCTCCTCGACCTCGAGATGCGCGCGCGGACGCGCTCGCGCCGCTCGCTGGACGACGTCGTCCGCGCTCTCTGGGAGAATCACGGCAAGAAAGACCTTGGTTATCGAGAGCCGGAGCTGGCGCCCCTGTTCTCGAGCGTCGCCGGCTTCGACCTCGAGCCCTTCTTCCGCTCCTTCATCGGCGGCACCGACGAGCCCGACTGGGACCGCTTCCTCGCGCACGCCGGGCTCGAGCTCAAGCCGGCGAAGAAGAAGAAGGACGACCCGCCCAAGGTCCGCCTCGGCGTCCTCACGGAGAAGAAGGACGGGAGAGTCGAGCTCAGCTCGGTCCTGGAAGGCACGCCCGCGTTCGAGGCCGGGCTCTCGGCCAAGGACGAGATCGTCGCGATCGAGGGCCGCCGCCTGACCGCCGACACGTTCGAGGAGCGCCTCCAGGATTTCTCTCCGGGCGAACGAGTCCGCTTCACCGTCTTCCGCGACGACGACATCCGCGAGGTCGTCGTCCTCCTCGGCGACGGGAGCGCGCTCCCCGCGAGGATCGTCCGCAAGAAGGACGCGACGGAGGAGCAGCGCGCTCTCTACGAGAGCTGGCTCGGGCGGCCCTGGGAGGAGAAGGAAGAGGAGGAGCCGGAAGCGGCGGCGAAATGAGGGTGGCCGATCACGAACGCGCAGGAACGGCATCACTTGTCACTGGGCACTGGTCACTGGGCATTGACGCGCCCTGCAAGGGTTGATTCAAGCCGCCGTGCTCGTGCTCGTGCTCGCGCTCGAAGACACGCACCGACCGCGAGTCCGTTCACGAGCACCGGGGGTTAATGACCAGTGACATGTGACAGGTGCCCATTGACAAGTGAGCCGTTGAAAGCCGTGGCACGAGGAGGAGGCTCACTCACTCGATGACGCGCCTCGCCTGCAGTTGCGGGAAGGAGTACTCCGTCCGCGATCGCGCGCCCGGGACGCGCGTCCGGTGCCGCGCGTGCCAGGCGGTGCTCGTGGTGCCCGAGCCGCGGTCCTCGCCCGCGGTGAGGAACGCGTCCGAGAGGCTGCGCCAGGAGCGCGCCGAGGTGTGCATCCGCCACCCGAAGAATCCCGCGGTTCACGCATGCTCGCTCTGCGCGCTCCCGATCTGCGCGTCGTGCGTGGCGAGCCCCGCGAGCCACCTCTGCCGGCCGTGCGCCGCTCGCGTCGGCACGACCGAGGCCGTGCGAGTGCCCATCGGGGCCTTCGGGACCTCGCTCGTGGTCGCGAGGACGCTCCGGCGCGCCTTCCTGCGGCTTCTCGTGCTCAACGTGCTCCTGCGCGCGTTCAATCTCGTCGCGCTCGTCGGGATCCTGATCCTGGCCTACTTCGCGGCGGGATGGGTGCCGAACCACCACCCGGTCCCGGGATCCTTCGAGGACATTCGCTGGAAGACGACCGGCGTCTTGACGGTCGCCGCGATCGTGCTCGTCCTCGGCCTCGTGAGCGCCGTGCTGATCCCTGCGGCCGACATCCACATCCTCGACGGCGCCGTCCGCGAAAAGGAGCGTCCGTTCTTCGAGGACATCGTCGCCGCCGTTCGACGAGCGTGGCGGAGGAAGTGGGCCCTCCTCTGGACCTACTGCATGCTCCTCGGAGCGGCGATCCCGCCCTTGCTCGCGTTCGCGCCGTTCGGCTTCGGCGCCGTGTTGCTCGACAGCAAGCGCGCGTTCGCGCTCGGGATCGTCGTCACCCTCCCCATGCTCGGCGTCTCGTTCGCCGTCTTCGGCCTCGCTCTCCCCGCGGTCGTGCTCGAGCACCGCTCGGGCGCTTCCGCGCTCCTCCGGGCCTGGGCGCTCGCGCGGAGGAGGCTCCTCTTGACGTGCGCCCTCGGAGCGGGGTTCGTCGTCGCGTTCCTCGTCGCGGGCGCGCTGCTCGAGCAGGTGAGGTTCGCGTTCGCGAGCACGCGCACTCAGGTCGGCGACTTCCTCGACCGAGTCGCGGGAGGCCTCGGCCTCCTCGCGTTCGACCTCGCGTGGCCGTCCCTCCTCGTCTCGCTCTACCACGGCCTCGTCGCGGACGAGGAGGGGCTCACACCCTGACGGGAGGGCTCTGCCCGGGAGAGTCGGGCGGAACGTCGGGGTCGCGCGAGTGGCGCTCGTAGTAGCGGCCGAAGCGGTTCTCGAGGAACACGTCGAGCGCGAGCTGCTCCTGGCGCACGAAGCCGCGCTCCGGGAGCGTGCCTCCCGCGTGGTGCAGGTCGACGACGGCGCAGATCCCGGCCGCCGTCGTGATCTGGATCGCGCTCCACGGCTCGCCGTCGACGATGTCGTGGTAGACCTTGCGCGCGTCCGTCACCTGGGTGAGGAAGCCGTCCTTCCAGCCCGTGACGGTCACGAAGATGAGGACGACGTCCTGGAGCGTGATCGGGATCGCCTGCTCGAGGATGTCCTTCAGGATCGCTCGCCGCGTCCCGAGGCGCAGCTCGTTCACGAGGAACGCGATCAGATCCCGGTGCCCGCGATAGCGCACCGTCTTGTAGTCGAGCGTCCTCACCTTGCCCGAGAGCGTCTCCCAGAGAGTCCCGGCGCCGCCCGAGGTGTTGAAGGCCTCGTAGTCCACCCCGTCGAGCGAGAAGTGCTCGAGCCCCTCGAGCGGGAGGACTTCCATGCGCTCGCCCTCGTGGATCACCTCGCAGGGGTTGCAGTACTCGTTGATCAGGCCGTCCGTGGACCACGTGAGGTTGTACTTGAGCTCGTTCGCGGGGAACTGCGGCAAGGCGCCGACGCGCAGTCGGACCTCGTCCAGCTTCTCGAAGCCCTTCGTGAGCTCGTGGCCGCAGATGTTGATGAAGCCGGGAGCGAGCCCGCACTGGGGCATGAAGATCTGGCCCGGCGCCGCCTCCCGGGAGATCTGCCTCACGAGGCGCGTCGTCGCGACGTCCTCGGTGAGATCGAAGTAGCTCGCCTTCGCCGCGAGAGCGGCGCGCGCGATCCCCGGGTTGACGGCGAACGAGCACGCGGAGATCACGGAGCGGCAGCCCGAGGCCGCTCGCGCGACCTCGCTCTCGTCGCTCACGTCGAGCTTCCTCGCGCGCGTGCGCGGGAGGCCCTCGAGACGCGCGAGCGCCCGCTCGTCCACGTCTCCCGCGACGACCTCGTAGTCCCCGCTCCGCGCGAGGAGCTTCGCGATCGCCCGACCGATCTTCCCGGCTCCGAGGAGCAAGACCCGGTTCACCTGGACCTCCGCATCGCGGCAAGATCTTACCCGCGCGCGCGACGGCCGCTTGAGCGGCGCGCGATCTCGTCTTACTCTCGTCGGCCGAGGGCCGCGTGAGCGACGCTTCGACGACCTTCGCGCTCGAGCGAGCGCGCTTCCGCGACCGCGTCGTGGCCTCGCTCCAGGCAGAGGAGCCGATCGTCCCCGGGAACGTCGAGCTCATCGAGGCGGCTCTCGCCGAGGCCGAGGTCGAGGCGGCTCACCGCGCGCTCCTCGTGCTCGGGCCGCCGCCGGCGAGCGGCTCCCAGGAGCCGTTCTTCGTGAAGCAGACGGGAACGACGTGCATGTCGGTCTCGCTCGCGAACGGGATCATCGCGCTCGGAGAGCCCTGCCTCGTCGAGGACCCCGAGCGGCGAGTGACTCTCCTGGCGGAGGACATCGTCCTGAACACGAGCGCTCTCGGAAAGCCGGGGGAGTACCGCTCCGTCGACGATCTCTTCAAGTACCTCGAGTCGGGCCGGCTCCGGGAGCTCGACCTCGACGGGAAGCGCTTCCAGTCGGATTACCGCGTCCGGCTCACGAACTCTCTCCTCGACTCGTGCGAGGCCTTGTGGACGGGAAGAGGCCGCCTCGTCGTGCAGCGGCGCGCGCACGCGCGGCTCGCGTTCGCGCTCGACTTCCGGGAAGACGGCACGCCGCTCGTCCGCGTGAGGGACCCCATGCTTCCCTCGGGCCCGGACTACGAGGTCGTGGACCTCGCGACCCTGCGAGCCGACTTCCTCTGGTCGCCTCTCAAGAAGGTCCCGCGGATCCTCGGGCCGGGCCTCTTCGAGTCTCTCACCGCGCGCGAGGTCCTCTCTCACCTCGAGCGCTACGACTCCATGGAGAACCTGGGAGTCGATTGCCCGTCTGCGCTCGTCTACCGTGCGGCGGACGCACCGCCGCTCTTCTCTCCTCCACCGAAGCCCGAGAACGCGGAGGAGCCGAAAGCCGCCGAGTGAGCAAGGCTCACGCGAGCTCCTTCCCGAGCTCTTCCAGGTGAGCCGGGGTGAGGCCGAGGCTGTTCGCCTGGATCTTCGAGAGGAGATCGGGGTCTCCCACGTGAGCCTTGGCGCATCGAGGGTGCAGATACCCCGCGCCCTTAGTGACGAAGCTCCCCGTCTCGACCTCTCGCTCGATCGCGACGCGGAGCTTCCCCTTCTCGAGCGGCTCCTCGCACTCCTGGCAGCGAGCGCGGCCCGTCGAGGCGAGCTCGGCGTAAGGGAACTTCGCCGGCTTCGCCTTCGCGCCGGCCTCGTCGAGCGCCTTCTCGAGGTCGGCTCTCCCGGGGATCTCTCCCGTGAAGGAAGCCATGGCTTCCTTGAGCTGCACGGGCTTCTTCTTCGCGCCGCACGCCAGGTGGTGCCACTGATACGAGACGGCTCCGTCGTCGCCGAACATGTTCGGCGCCTCGACTCCGAGCCGGAGCTCGCCCTTCGCGATCGGCTCCTTGCACGTGCGGCACGCGGCGCGCCCGGACTTCGCGGGCTCGATGATGCTGGGCATGACCCGAGCTTTCCTCCTCGCGCTCGTTCCTAGAGGATAGACTGAGAGCGCGGCTTAGTGAATTCGAGAGCGGAGGCCCATTGCTCGCGGCGCTGGGTGCGAAGTTCCGGGAGCTCACGGCGCGAAAGGTGCCCGAGCCCTCGTATCCGCCGCTCCCGGAGGTCGGAGAGAGCGCCGAGAGCAACGTCCCGGGAGTCTATCTCCTGGGAGAAATCGCCGGCGTCCCTCTCATCAAGCTCGGGTTGAACCAGGGCGTCGAGATCGCGGAGAAGCTCGCGAAGGAGCTCGGTCCGCCGCGCGCGGAGGATCCCGCTCTCCTCGACCTCGTGATCGTGGGCGCGGGCTCGTCGGGGCTCGGCGCGGCGGCGCGCGCACACGAGCTCGGCATGCGCTACGTCGTCCTCGAGGGCGAGCGGATCGCGACGATCGTGATCAACATGTACAAGGGGAAGGTGCTCTTCGCCGAGCCTGTCGGCGTCCCGAACAGGAGCAGCCTCTGGTTCGAGGAGTGCACGCGCGAGGAGCTGCTCGACCGCTGGCGAAAGCAGGTCGCCGAGAAGGGCCTCCACGTCCAGGAGCACGAGAAGGTCACCGACGTCCAGCGATCGGGCGAGCATTTCAAGGTCACGAGCACGCGCGGCGAGTACCGAGCGCGCCGAGTCCTCCTCGCGCTCGGAAAGTCCGGGAACCCGAGGAAAGCCGGCGTCCCGGGCGAGAAGGAGCACGCGGCGAAGATCCACCACGTGCTCTCGGATCCCTCCGAGCACGAGGGAAAGCGGATCTTCATCTACGGCGGCGGCGACGTCGCGGCCGAGGCGGCGCTCGCTCTCTCGAAGAACAACAAGGTCACGATGGTCACGATCGACAAGGCGCTCACGTTCCCGAAGAAGCGGAACGTGGACGCGCTCCTGGCGGAGAAGGCCGCGGGGAGGCTCGAGCTTCACCTCGGGACGTCTCTCGTGAAGATCGATGCCGGGAGCATGACTTACAGGACGGCCGACGGGCAGGAGACGACGATCCCGAACGACCTCGTCTTCGAGATGATCGGGGCCGAGCTTCCGCTGGGTTTCTTCAAGAAGGTCGGCATCAAGCTCGAAGGGACGTGGGATCTCAAGAGGTGGCTCGTGCTCGCGGCGACGTTCCTCGGAGCCTACTCCCTCTATGCCCTGAAGAAGTTCCCGCACCTGCCCTTCTGCTGGCCGTTCAACCACGTGAGCAAGGAAGGCTACGACGCCGTCTTGCAACCGATCTTCAAGGCAGCCTTCGCCCCGTTCTCCTGGATGTTCAGCGAGAGGGCCTTCGCCGACATCCTGGACGATCGTGGCTTCCAGCAGGGATATCTCTACAGCCTTCTCTACACGGTCGTCATGCTCGTCTTCGGCATCCAGGCCTTCCGGCGCTGGAGCAACATCGCGCGCGACAATACCTATCAGAAGTGGCGCTACGTCTCGCTCATCTCGTTCCAGGTCGGCTTCTTCTTCATCGCGAACGTCCTCGCGGTGCAGGCGCTCACCGTGAAGTATGCCTGGCGCGCCTGGGGTCTCTATCAACCCTGGCCGCTCTTCTTCAACACGTTCGACTGGTGGGATCCGGATCCCGACGCGACGGGGAAGATCATCTTCTGGAGCTTCGTCGGCTTCGGGCTGTTCCTCACCTTCGTCGCGATCCCGTACGCGAGCCTTCGCCACGGGAAGCGCTTCTGCACGTGGATCTGCGGCTGCGGCGGCCTCGCAGAGACGCTCGGCGACCGGTGGCGCCACAACTCCGCCAAAGGAAAACGAAGCCGCTCCTGGGAGTTCCAGGGAGCGCTCGTCCTGGCTGCGGCCGCTCTCGTGACGGTCGTCGTCGTCGGCGCCTACCAGACGAGCGGGGACAACCCTTGGTGGCTCGCTTACAGCTACACCGTCGACTTCTGGCTCGTGGGAGTCATCCCGATCGCGCTCTATCCGTTCTTCGGCGGCAAGGTCTGGTGCCGCTACTGGTGCCCTCTCGCCGCGTGGAATCAGATCCTCGCTCGCTGGTACGGGAAGCTCGAGATCAAGTCGAACGAGAAGTGCATCTCGTGCACGATGTGCAGCCGGCACTGCCAGGTCGGCGTGGACGTGATGGCTTTCGCGAAGAACCAGCAGCCGTTCGACAACAGGAACTCGGGCTGCATCCAGTGCGGCATCTGCATCGACGTGTGCCCGATGGGAGTCCTCGAGTTCAACGTGCGGGGGAAGCGGCTCGAGGTCGTGGGGGACGCCGCGGCGAAGGTGTGAGCCGTATCGGTTGGCGCGCTCATGCTCGCCGCGCGCTCGCGACCGAGCTCCTTCATCTCTCAGATCGGCGCGAAGAAGGCAGCCATGGCTCCCTTGATGGGAGGCAACAGCACGAGGAACGCGAGCCACGCCGGACCGTCGAGGATCTTCGACCAGATCGCGCCCATGAAGGAGCACGCGAGCGCTCGCTTGGGCGAGGCGTAGAAGAGCCAGATCGTGATGCGCCACTCGATCGTGCGCGTCGCGAAGAGGCCCACCGAGAAGAGGAGCTGCCAGCCCGAGCTCGGCTCGGTCTCCGGCGGCAAGAAGAGGATCCAGATCCCGAGCCACGCGAGCCCGCCGAAGAAACCCATCGCGGTGCGGGCGAAGCCCAGCCTCCAGGCGTTCGCCTTCTGATCGAAGGCGGCGTTGAGCTTGTGCCCGGCGGAAGCGTAGCCGAGCAGCTTGACCCCGAAGAACGCGAAGATCGCGAGGAAGACGCGAAAGGCGTCGAGGTCCTGAGGCGCGACCGACATGATCCGCTCCCGCCGCTCCCGGCTCCCGCTTGCCTAGATGATCGCGTACCACTCGGTGATCGCCCACCAGCCGATGATCAGCCGGAACGCGATCCAGGCAGGCGTGTCGAGGATCTGCGACCACACGGTTCCCATGACCGCGGTCGCGAACGACCGCCTGGGCGTCGTGTAGAACAGCGAGAACGTGATCTTCCACTCGATGATCCGCGTGACCGAGAGACCGAGGAGCCACGCGACGCGATGCCACGGCTGGAAGTCCTCGAAGCCCACGATCAGCGACCAGAGAGCGGTGAAGGCGAGCGCTCCCGCGATCCCGATCGCCGTGCGGGCGAACCCGATCTTCCACGGGCTCGCCTGCTGCTCGAAGGCCTTGTTGAGCATGCTCCCGGCTAACGCGTAACCGAGCAGCTTGACGACGACGAACGCGAAGAAGGCGAAGATCACGGCGTGAATGGCCATGCTGCGCTCCCGAGCCTCGCGGGCTCTGATGGACCCGGTGAAGTCTACCGCCCTCGTGTCCTCGGACAAGACACGATCGGGCGGCTCCTCAGGTAGAGGCGAGAGCGCGTCTCTCGTCGAAGCGCCAGAGACCGGCCCTGCGCGCGGCCTCGTAGGCACAGTCGAGCTCGCGCGACGCGGGTCTCCGGTCGATCGAGGCGTACCTCGGCGAGCCGTCCTTCGCGATCTTCCCGACCTCGTACTCGGGGCGGTACTGCCCCATGATGTTCACGTAAGTGTCGCGAGAGACCTCGCGCGCCAGCCACTCGAAGATCTGGGCGGTCTCTCCCAGCAGGCCGGGCATGACGAGGTGGCGCACGATCACGCCCCGCCTCGCGAGCCCGTCGGAGCCGAGCTTGAGCGGCCCGACCTGGCGGTGCATCTCGGCGATCGCCTCGCGCGCGCGCTCGGGGTAGTCCTTCGCCTTCGCGAGCTGCTTCGCCGTCTCCGGCTCCCAGAACTTGAAGTCGGGCAAGTAGACGTCCACGAGCCCATCGAGGATCCGGAGAGAGGAGAGCGCGTCGTAGGAGCTCGTGTTGTAGACGATCGGTACCTAGAGCCCGCGCGGGACGGCGGCCGCGATCGCCTCGACCACCTGCGGCGCCACGTGCTCCGGCGTCACGAAGTTGATGTTGTGGCACCCCCGGTCCTGGAGCGCGAGCATGAGGTCGGCGATCTCGCTCGCCGTGAGCTCCTTCCCCGACTTCTTCTGCGAGATGTCCCAGTTCTGGCAGAAGACGCAGCGGAGGTTGCAGAGCGAGAAGAAGATCGTGCCCGAGCCGCGCCATCCGCGGAGGCAGTCCTCCTCGCCCCGGTGCGGGAAGGCGCTCGAGACGATCGCGTGGCGGCCCGTGTTGCAGACGCGCGTCTCGTTCGCGAGGCGGTTCACGCCGCAGCTCCGCGGGCACGCGCGGCAGTCCGCCAGCTCGGCGAGCCCCGCGGCGACCTTCGCCGCGAGGACCTCGCTCGAGACCTTGGAGTACGCGGGCTCGAAGCTCTCGAGGAGAAAGGCGCTCTCGTCGAGCTCGCGGGTCATGACGGGAGACTACCTCACGTCAGCGGCGCTCGCAGCAATGGACCTCGGCGACGTAAGGCAACGTGAGCGTCTCGCCCGAGCGCGTCTCCGCGTGCTCGAGGAGGAGATCGTCGACGCGGCGCAGGAGCCTCTCGCGCTCTCTTTCGGGAAGAGCGGCGATGAAGCTCGTCGAGGCGACGCGGTCGCGCATGGCCGTGCGCGGGATCGCCTGCGCGTGCTCGAACCGGCTCTCTCGCAGGGGAGAGAAGAGCTCCGTGCGCTCGAAGGCGCGCCGCCACTCGCCCGAGACGTAGCGCGGGACTCCTCCCTCGTGCTCGTCCACGATGCTCGCGAGCGCCGCGACCCACGCCTTCCGCGTGTCGCGCCGGTTCCAGACGAGCCCGAGCCTTCCGCCCGGCCGCAGCACGCGGTGGATCTCCGCGAGTGCCTGTTCTCCCTTGAACCAATGGAACGCTTGCCCGGCGAGCACGGCGTCCGCCGTCCCGGTCGCGAGCGGGATCGCCTCCGCCACTCCTCCCACGACGCTCACTCGAGGGAGAGAGCGAGCCGCGAGCTTCTCTCTCATGCCCGGGACGGGCTCGAGCGCGACGATCCGCGCTCCCGAGGGCGCGAGCTGCGCCGTGAGCTTCCCCGTGCCTGCCCCGAGGTCGAGCACGACCGAGCTCTCCGCGATCCCGAGCGCGCGGACGAGAAGAGCGACGGCCGCCTCCGGGTAACCGGGGCGGCCTCTCTCGTAGGAGTCGCCCGCCTGACCGAAACCGCGAGCCGCGACGTCGTGGACGCTCATGGGAGCCGCCTCAAGCTACGCACTTGTCACTGGTCTCAGCATTCCTCACATCGTCACGAGTCCGTGGCCACGCGGGAGCGATCGGTTGATTGGCTGGTTGAGCATTGATCATTGAACGAGCGCTCGGGACCCGTCCCCGATGATCAATGTTCAATGATCCATATCGGCCAGGTCGCACCGCAGAGGCGCCGAGAGCGCGGAGGCCTCGCAGAGAACGCGAGCGAACACCGGGTTCTCTGCGCGTTCTCTCCGACCTCCGCGGCGCTGCGGTTCTCTCCCGCTTCAACGACGTGAAGGGGCCTTGAACGACTCGAAACGACGGATCCGGAATGGTCGCGGCACTAACCGGTGAAGGGACTCGGGTCGAAGGCCGCGAGCTTGCCCTTCTCCTGCGCGACGTCGTCCGCGCCCTCCATGGGCTCCTTGCCCTTCGAGATCACGGGCCAGAGGTTGGCGTAGAAGGCGTTGTATTCCTTCCACTCGGCAAGGTCCCAGCCCGCCGGGGTCGCCGTGCCGGACGTGATCGCCTGGGTGGGGCAGACGGGGACGCAGGCGTCGCAGTCGATGCACGTCGCGGGGTCGATCACGAGCGTGTTCACGCCCTCGCGGAACGCATCGACGGGACAGGCCTTCACGCAATCGGTGTACTTGCACTTCACGCACGGCTCGCCCACGACGTAAGCCATTCGATCCTCCGGGTCCTTCCTCGGGAAGCCGTGTTATCGGCCTAGCCGCTTCCGCGCGGCTCTGCGCACGTGGACGTTCGGGTCGCCGCACAGGCCCTCGACGACCGCGGGGGGAGTCGCGGTGTTCACGACGACGTTGTGCCGGACGAGGTGGAACGCGTCCTTCGCGAGCTTCGTGAGCTGACCGGCATCCGAGGTCTCGCTCGCGAGGAGGAAGTTCGACTTCGCCGGGTCGAGCTTCGCGAGCGGGCCCACGGTCCAGGTCGGCACGAACGCGGCCTCGTCGTCCTGCTTCGGAGCTTCGACGACGGGCTCGGGCGCCTTTGCCGCGGGAGCGGGCTCCGCCTTCGCCGCGGGTGCCGGCTCCGCCTTCGCCGGAGCGTGGGCCGGAGTCGCGTGAGCGGGCGCGGCGTGAGCCGCCAGAGCCGCGTGAGCGTCGTGACTCGCGTGATCGTCGTGACCGTCGTGGCCGTGCCCGTCGCCCTGAGCGGGAGCGGCGGCCGGCGCGGGAGCCGCGACCTGCTGGACGAGGTCCACGACCTCGACCCTCGGGACGAGCGGCGCGATCTCGGGCGAATCGGGCGCGACCGAGACCGGCCTGCAGATCCCGGCGGTCTCCGCGTTCAGCTTCTCGATCGCCTTCTCGTGGACGATCTTCGCGGCGGTCACGAGAGCGCACGCGTCCTGCGCCTGCCGGATCCACTCGATGAGGCCGTTCCGCGACTTCGAGAGGGCCGCGTGGCGTTGAGCGAGGTCCTCGAGGAGCCTGGGCAGCGCGGCCGAGTAGCTCATGAAGTTGTAGCCCGTGTACTCGGGCGGGTAATTCGGGAGCGCCGCGCGGATGTTCAGGTCGTCCATGACGGCCGAGATCTGCTCCGCGACGTCCTCCTGCGAGTGGGCGAGGGAGTCGGTCGTCGCCTTGACCTTCCTGTCCTTCTCCGTCGTGGCGGTGAAGGCCTCCTCGGCGTAGCTCACGAGGTTCCGGACGATCGTCCTGTAAGCGTGGACGAGCGCTTCCTCGACGGGCGAGCGTGCGACCTTCGAAGTCTGACTCGCGGTGATCACGGGTCTCTCTGGCTCCTGTTCCCGGGCAGCGTCGCCCACATTCTCAATTTGCGCGCCCGCCGTGCAAGCACCCGGAACGGGCCGGGCCGGGGCGGGCTCCCGCGAGGCCCGATGAGGCCCGGTCCGAGCTCACGCTAAACGAGAGAAAAAGGCGCGAAGGTCCATTGAAATCGAGGGGTCCGATGAAGTCGCTTGCCGGGAAAAAATTACAGGAAGTTGCCATGACAGGCTCCGAAAGGCTATAGAGATGGGCGGAGGGTATTTCCACCATGAAGCGGATTCTCGTCACGATGCTCCTCGTCGGCGCGTTGTGCTTCGGCATGGTCGCCTGCAAGAGCGGCGATTCCGGCAAGCCGGCCGACAAGCCGGCGGACGCGAAGGCCGTCCCTTGCACGAAGTGCAAGTGCGCGAACTGGACGGACGACAACAAGGACGGCAAGTGCGACACGAAGGTCGACGGCAAGGCCTGCGACCACGCGATGGCGGACCACAAGGCCCCCTAGAGGCGGCGGGGGCGACGAAAGTCGCCCCTCGCAGCGCAAACACCGCCCTGGGATCACCCGATGCCAAGCCTATCGATGATCACGGCATGGCCGCCGTGCCCGAGCGGGCAAACGCGCCCTAGCCCGAGCATCGGAGAACACGAGAGGCGCGGAGCGCTCGATCGGGCGCTCCGCGCCTCGCTCTTCTCCGGAAGCCCGAGGCCCCGGTTCGTGAAGCGCGCCATGGAAGCCGCTCGCCCGGCTTGCTAGAGTCGCGCTCCCCCCAACCGGGAGGCTCGCGTGCCCAGGGATCCCTCGCTCAAGAGCATCCTCATCATCGGCTCGGGTCCGATCGTGATCGGGCAGGCCTGCGAGTTCGACTACTCGGGCACCCAGGCGTGCAAGGCGCTTCGCGACGAGGGGATCCGCGTCGTCCTCGTGAACTCGAACCCCGCGACGATCATGACGGACCCCGACGTCGCCGACCGGACCTACGTCGAGCCCGTGACCGTCGAGGCCTTGCGGAAGATCCTCTCGCTCGAGAAGCCCGACGCCGTGCTCCCGACGCTCGGAGGCCAGACCGGCCTCAACATGGGCTGCGAGCTCGCGCGGAGAGGGATCCTCGCCGCGAACGGGACGCGCATGATCGGCGCCACGCTCGAGGTCATCGAGCGCGCCGAGGACCGCCAGAAGTTCAAGTCGATCGCCGAGGGGATCGGCCTCGAGTGCCCGCGCGCCTTCGTCGTGAAGTCCATGGAGGAGGCACGCACGGCGCGTCAGTCGCTCGGGCTGCCTCTCATCGTGCGGCCGTCCTTCACTCTCGGCGGCGCCGGAGGAGGGATCGCTTACAACGTCGACGAGTTCGACGACATCTGCGACCGCGGCCTGCGCGCTTCCCCGATCCACGAGGTCCTCGTCGAGGAGTCCGTGATCGGCTGGAAGGAGTTCGAGCTCGAGGTCGTCCGCGACCGCAAGGACAACGTGATCATCGTCTGCTCCATCGAGAACGTGGACGCGATGGGAGTCCACACGGGCGATTCGATCACGGTCGCTCCCGCTCTCACGCTCTCTGACCGCGAGTATCACAGGATGCGCGACGCCTCGATCGCGCTCATCCGGGCGATCGGAGTGGACACGGGCGGCTCGAACATCCAGTTCGCCGTGAACCCGCGGGACGGCCGCATGGTCGTCATCGAGATGAACCCGCGCGTCTCCCGCTCGAGCGCGCTCGCGTCGAAGGCGACGGGCTTCCCGATCGCGAAGTTCGCGGCGAAGCTCGCGATCGGCTACACGCTCGACGAGCTCAAGAACGACATCACCAAGACGACCCCGGCGTCGTTCGAGCCGGCGATCGACTACATCGTGACCAAGGTCCCTCGCTTCAACTTCGAGAAGTTCCCGGGCTGCGACGCGACCCTCACGACTTCCATGAAGTCCGTGGGAGAGGCCATGGCGATCGGCCGGACCTGGAAGGAGTCGCTCCAGAAAGCGCTCCGGTCGCTCGAGACCGGCCGCATGGGGATCGGCCTCGACCGGCACGACAGGTGGCTCTCGCCCGAGACTCGCCCGACGAAGGACGCGATCCGGGAGAAGCTCACGCAGCCGAACCACGAGAGGATCTTCTACCTCCGCTACGCGATCCTCGCGGGTATGACGCCCGACGAGATCTCCCAGCTCTCCGGGATCGACCCGTGGTTCGTCCACGAGATCCGCCAGCTCTGCGAGGAGGAAGCGCACCTCCGCACGTTCGCGGAGAAGCCGCTCGCACAGGTCCCGGTCGAGACGATCCGCGAGGCGAAGCGCCAGGGCTTCTCCGACGCCCAGCTCGCGAAGCTCTGGGGCAAGACCGAGGACGACGTGCGCGCCGAGCGCCTCAGGAAGCACGTGCGCCCCGTCTACAAGCTCGTGGACACCTGCGCCGCCGAGTTCCGCGCGGCGACGCCTTACTTCTACTCGACGTACGAGAGCGAGGACGACGACCCGCTCCGGTTCCAGGAGCGCTTGCCCAAGGCGAAGCCCAAGGTCGTGATCCTGGGAGGCGGCCCGAACCGTATCGGGCAAGGGATCGAGTTCGACTACTGCTGCGTCCACGCCGCGCTCGCTCTCCGCGAGGACGGCTACGAGACGATCATGATCAACTCGAACCCCGAGACCGTCTCGACCGATTACGACACGTCCGACCGCCTCTACTTCGAGCCGCTCACGCTCGAGGACGTGCTCAACGTCTACCAGCGCGAGCGGCCCTTGGGAGCGATCGTCCAGCTCGCGGGCCAGACGCCGCTCAACCTCGCGAGGCGCCTCGAGGCGAACGGGGTCAAGGTGCTCGGGACGTCTCCCTCGGACATCCACCTCGCCGAGGACCGCGAGGCGTTCGACGACGTGCTGAACCGCCTCCAGCTCCTCCGGCCGCAGAGCGGGATCGCGAGCACCTTCGAGGAGGCTCGCGCCCTCGCGCGGAAGATCGGCTACCCCGTCATGGTCCGCCCGAGCTACGTGCTCGGCGGCCGCGCCATGCACGCCTGCTACGACGACGAGGAGCTGCGCGAGTACCTCAAGCTCGCGACCGAGGCGTCCGAGGACCACCCGGTCCTCATCGACGAGTTCCTGGAAGACGCGATCGAGGTGGACGTGGACGTGCTCGCCGACGGCGAGAAGGTCGTGCTCGGAGGAGTCCTCGAGCACATCGAGGAAGCCGGAGTCCACTCGGGGGACGCCTCCTGCGCGATCCCGCCCTACACGCTCTCGCCGATCCTCGTGGACCGCATGCGGCGCGACGCCGTGCGCCTCGCCCTCGCGCTCCGGGTGCGTGGGCTCATGAACGTCCAGTACGCCGTGAAGGAAGACACGGTCTACGTCCTGGAAGTGAACCCGCGCGCGTCGCGCACGGTGCCTTTCGTGGCGAAGGCGACCGGCCGTCCTCTCGCGAAGATCGCCGCGCGGATCATGGTCGGGAAGACCCTCGCCGAGCTCGGAGTCGAGCGAGAGATCGCGCCGCCGCGCTTCGCCGTCAAGAAGTCCGTCTTCCCGTGGAACCGCTTCCCCGGGTGCGACCTCCTCCTCGGGCCCGAGATGCGCTCGACGGGCGAGGTCATGGGAGTGGACCGCGACTTCGGCGCCGCCTTCGCGAAGGCGCAGTCCGGCGGCTCCGAGGAGCTCCCGCGCCGCGGCAAGGTCTTCCTCTCCGTGAGAGACGACGACAAGCGAGAGCTCGTCTACGTCGCGAAGAAGCTCCAGTCGCTCGGCTTCGAGCTCGCGGCGACCTCGGGCACGCTCAAGGTGCTCGAGAAGCACGGGGTCGACAACGTGAGCCTCGTGCACAAGATCCGCGCCGGGCGTCCCGACCCGCTCGACCTCATCCGGAACGGCGACGTCGCCATGGTCATCAACACGCCGTCCGCGGGGAAGCTCGTCCGCGTGCACGAGCGCTCGATCCGCGCGCTCGCGGTCGCGCGGGCGATCCCCTGCATGACGACGATCGCCGCGGCCGCCGCCGCCGTGAACGCGATCGACGCCTCGCTCGAAGGTGACCTGGGAGTCGAGGCCCTCCAGGACGTCCTCGCATCGCAGAGAAAGTAAGTGGCCGGCCTTCTCGAGCGCGCGCGAGCCGCGCTTCCGGGCGCTCGCTGGGAGGCGGCCTCACCCGCGCGCGTGGCCGCGGCGGAGGCGCCGTCTTCGGCCGGAGCGAAGATCGCGCGGCGCCTCGCGATCGAGCTCGAGGGAGCGCGCCGAACGGTCGTCGTCCTGAACGACGAGTCGCGGGCGACGAGCCCGGAGATGGTCGCGGTCGTCGTCCGCGCCGCGGTTGCCGCTTCTCGCTCGGTCAAGGTCCTCTTCGCGAGCGGAAGCCATCCTCTCCCGACGGACGCCTCGCTCCGGGCTCACATGGACGGCGCGTTCGCGCGGCTCGGACGCGAGGACCTGCAAGGCTTGCCCGTCCTGCATCACGTCGCGAAAGACGAGGCGAGCCTCGCGGAGCTCGGAGGCTTCCTCCTCCACAGAGACGTCGTGGAAGCGGACAAGGTCCTCGCGCTCGGCTCGGTCGAGCCGCACTACTTCGCCGGCTGGACGGGAGCTCACAAGACGGCGACCGTCGGCGTCATGGGCTTCCGCTCGATCGAGGAGAACCACGCGCTCGCGCTCGAGCCGGGCTCGCGCGTCCTCGCCCTCGAGGGGAACCCCGTCTTCGACGGCGTCGCGCGCGCCGCGAACGCGCTCGGCTCGCGGCTCGTCTGCGTGAACGAGGTCCGCGTCCTGGACCGTCCCGTCGCGTGGAGCGCGGGCCCGTGGCGAGCGGCTCTCGAAGGCGTGCTCGAGGCGGCGCGCACGGTCTACGTGAGGACGGTCGACGCCCCCGTCGATCTCCTCGTCGCGTCGGTCGAGGGCCCGCTCGGCCGCAACCTCTACCAGGCCGAGAAGGGAATCAAGAACTCCGAGGCCTGCGTCGCCGAGGGCGGCGCGGTCGTCCTCTGCGCTCCCTGCGAGGACGGGACCGGCCCCGCGCGCTTCCTCGACCTCCTCGCGAGGGCCAGGGACCACGCGAGCGCTCTCGAGCGCGTGAGGGAAGACGGCTACCGCCTGGGAGACCACAAGGCCGTCAAGGTGAGAGCGCTCGAG
>JACQDU010000167.1 GCA_016200955.1 bacterium | reverse complement strand
GCGAGCTCGTCTCGGTGGACGAGACGATCGTCTTGCCCGACGGACGCGTCGCTTGCATCTCCGTTCACAGCCACGTCGGTTTCGTGACGCCGGAGGGCGTCGTCGAGTTCGCCTCTCGTTACGGAGAGAAGATCGGCGGGAGCGCGGGCGGTCTCGCGCCCTGGGGAGACCTCGTCGTCGTCTCGTGGGACACGCGCGGCGCCCTCGTCACGTCGTTCGACCTGCGCACCGGGAAGGTCAAGGGGAGCTTCGAGGCCCTCGAGTGCCAGGGAGCGCCCGCGATCGACATGGACGGGACGATCTACCTGGACGGCGGCGCCTCCGGCTACGTGCGCGGCTAGGGAGAGGTCGTCCTCCTCCGGGGAAGCGGAGACCCCGAGGCCGGCTCGGGCTCTCTCTCGCTCCGGCAGGAGCCGCCGGGCACGTGAAGCTGCAGGTCGCCGAGCACAACCACCTGCCGTTCATCGACGGCCTGCGCGGCATCGCGATCCTCTCGGTGCTCGCGGCTCACACGTCGGAGTCGATGTTCATGCCGGGGAAGTTCCGCTCCCCCGTCCTCGCCTACTTCCTGGTCTCGGGTGGATCCGGAGTGCACCTGTTCTTCCTTATCAGCGCGTTCACGCTCTACTCGTCGTCGAAGCACCGATTCCAGAGAGACGCGCGGCCCGTGAGCACGTTCTATCTCCGCCGCGCCTTCCGGATCCTTCCCTTCTGGTGGCTCATGGTCGCCGCGTTCGGCGGGCTCTCGTGGGTCAACGACTTTCCCTGGCACCAGGAGCACGTGCCCGGGGGAGGGATCACGTCCGCGAACGTCCTCGCCCACGCGACCTTCCTGTTCGGCTTCCGGCCCGACTGGATCAACAGCCTCGTCCCTGGAGGCTGGTCGCTCTTCTGCGAGGAGACGTTCTACCTGTTCTTGCCCCTCGTCTTCTCGAGGATCCGGTCCCTCACACAGGCGGTCCAGCTCCTCGTGATCACGCTGGCCGTGCACGCGGTCTGGAACGTCGCGAGGGCCGGCCGCGAGGACGGCTTCTACACGGAGATCTTCCCGCTCTCGGTCTGGTACAACTTCGCGCTCGGGATCCTCGTCTACTTCTTCCTGGAGCAAGCGAAGCCCGGCGAGTGGCCGCTCGACGTGACGCGCGTCTTCGACCTCTCCGTCCTTCTCCTCGTTCCTTACCTCGTGGACGTGCAGGTCGCGCACGGACAGCTGCCGATCTCGGCCGGGTGCGCCGCGCTCTTCGTCGCGGCCGCGAACCCGCGCTCGGTCTTCCACGCGATCTGCCGCTTCCCTCCTCTCAGGAGCTGCGGCGTCGCGTGCTACTCGATCTACCTCTTCCACCAGCTCGTCCTCTACTACACCTACCCCGTGCAGGTCAGGCTCATGGAGGCCATCGGGCTCTCCCAGGCGAGCAAGGAGCTTCGCTTCGCCGTGTGGTTCCCGCTCGTCTCTCTCCTCTGCTGGGGCCTGGGAGTCCTGTCCTTCGTCTCCATCGAGAGGCCCTGCATCGAGGCGGGGCGGCGTTTCATCCGGTGGCGGACGGGAGAGAGAGCGGAGCGCGCGATCGTCCAGGCGCCGACCGCGTGAGGAGGCTCGATCCCCGATCCGTGAGCGTCGGGAGCTCTGGGTGAGGGCGGGATCAGACGGAATACCGATCCTGCCGCGCGCGGGAGTCGCTTCACCGCCACTGGTCACTTTGCATTTGCCACTGGGCTCAAATGGAAAATGGTAAATGGCAAATGGAATCTGGCAAATGACGCTGGCCACCGGGCTGGTGCGTGCAACAAGAGGAGACCGTCGAGCTCCGAGAAGCCGTTCAGCTCTTCTTCTTCCCCTTACCCGGACTCCGCGACGCGCGAGCCTTCTCCGACTGCTGATCGGTGAGAAGGTCCTCGGTCCCGGCATCGAGGTTCCCCTGCCGGTGCCACGTCTCGAGCACGGACCCAGCCGGGAGAGCGGGCTTGGCGTCGGGGGTGCCGCCGCCCTTGATCCACGTGACGAAGGCTTTCGCGGAGTCGAGGTCGGCGTGGTAGGTGTCCTGCAAGATCGCGATGGCGTCGGCCTCGGGCTTCCCGGCGATGGCGAACTTGTCCTTCGCCTTGACCTCGGCCCTGAGGTCCATGATCGACTTGGCGACGACCCGCGGCCGCGGCTTCGCGGGCTCGGTGGATTCGTTCTCGTTCACGCGCGCGCTCCGGAGACAGGAATGGGACCCGCAAGGCGAGTCCCATCCTGTGGTGTACTATTACCGAAAAGGGGGGGAAATGTGGGGAGAACGGTAAACGCACACCTGTTTCTTGCCGGCTCTCCCGTGCCTCGTGGGCGCCGGGAAAACCGTATTTTTCCTGCTCGCGAGACCACTCCGGGGTTTTCGGCGCGAACGAACGTACTGTAGCGGCGCACCCATCGTGCGTCAAGATGAGCCGCGATCCCGGAGCGGACGATGGCGCGAGACGGGGCTCCGTAACTCATTGTTCTCCCGTTATTTGAAAGAAGCAACGGCCGCGTCGCGGGTCTCGTGGACCTCGAAGAGTCGGTGCAGGCCGAGCATGGTGATGACGGTCTTGGCGATCTCGCGCATCGAGCAGAAGCGCACGTCGCCGCCGTGGCTCCTCGCCTTGCTCACGTAACTGATGAACACTCCCATCCCGTTCGACGAGATGTAAGTGAGCTCCGCGCAGTCCACCACGAGCTTTGCCCGGCCGGAGTCGATGAGCCCGCGCAGGGTCCTGTCGAGCGCCTCGAGCGTGTGGCGGTCGATGAAGCCGTGGAGCACGAGCACCGTGACCGGGCCCTTCTCCTCGACCTCGATCCGGAGCTTCTCGGGCTCGCGCGTCTCCTCCTTCGCGGAGTCGGCCTTCTTGAAGTCCAGGACGGCGTCCTTCTCCGAGTCGCGGACCGTGAGGAGCTTCCCGAGGCCGAGGTAGGAGAGG
>JACQDU010000166.1 GCA_016200955.1 bacterium | reverse complement strand
GCGGCGGGCACAAGCAGGCGGCGCGCGCACTGGCGAAGGCTTTCCTGGCCGCCGACCCGTGCCGCGAGGTGCGCGTCGTGGACGCGCTCGACGAGGTGAGGCCGACTTTCAGGAAGATCTACACGGGCACCTTCGACGCGACGGTCGCGAGGACGCCGAGCATCTACGGCGCGTTCTTCAAGGCGACCCGGAACGTCGACCGCTCGCCGGTCTTCCGCGCCGCGCGGAGCGTCTCGAACGGCTGGAACGGGAGAAGGCTCTCGAAGCTCCTCCGGACCTCGCGGCCCGCGGCGGTCGTGTGCACGCACTTCCTCCCGCTCGAGGTCGCGCTCCACGAGAGGCGCGCGGGACGGCTCGACGCGCCGATCTTCGCGGTCGTGACGGACTACGTCGCGCACGGCCTCTGGCGGCAACCCGAGGCGGACGTGACGTTCTGCCCGCCGGGCCGCGCCGTCGCGGACCTCCTCGCGGGAGGAGTGCCGCGGGAGACGATCGTGCGGAGCGGGATCCCGGTCGACCCGGTCTTCGGGGAAGACTACGACCTGCTGCGAGCGAAGCGTTCCGCGGGCCTGCCTCTCTCGCGGCCGACCGTCGTGATCCTGGCGGGCGGCACGGGCATGGGGCCGCTCGTCTCGGTCATGAGAGCGACGGCCCTCGCGACGCACGGGAACGCGGAGATCGTCGCCGTCTGCGGGAGGAACGAGAGGCTCCTCGTCGAGGCGGCGGCGGTCGCGGCCGCTCTCCCCGCTCCGGTGAGGGTGCTGGGCTTCGTCGACCCGATCGTCGACCTCCTGCGGGGAGCCGACGTGGTCGTCACGAAGCCGGGCGGCCTCACGACGAGCGAGTGCCTCGCGCTCGGGAAGCCGCTCGTCTTCTACGAGGCCGCTCCCGGTCAGGAGAGCGCGAACGCGCGCTACGCGGCCGACCGCGGCGCGGCGATCTCGGCCGGGACGCCCGAGGCGGCCGGGAGGGCCGCGGCCCGCCTCCTCTCGGACGAGGTCGGGCGAGCGTGGCTCTCTCGCCGCGCGCGGAGGATCGCTCGCCCGGACGCGGCGCGGACGATCGCGGACGAGGTCCTCGCGCGGGTCGAGGCCGCCTCGCCGCTCGAGGCCTTCGTGGCCTGAAGAAGACATGGGCGGGAGGTCGGGGCCGCGCGGTGACGAAGGAGGCCCCGGCCGCCCGCCTCCCAGGACAAGAGGGCGAGAGCGCTCGCCCGACGCCGGAGATCGAAGAGTCCCCCGAAGAGCAGGGCGCAACGCGCCCGTCCTCTTCCGGGGACGCGGCGTTTCCGGAGACGCGTGCGGACGCAACCGACGACACCCCTCGCCTTGATCCACGTCCGAGTCACCGTAAGATACGGCGCTTTCCGCGGGCCAGAGCCGCTCTCGTGTCCGGGAAACGTCAGCAAGCGAGGAGGCTTCCTTGGCCCAATCGGAGGAGAGCTCGTTCCGGACGACGATCCGCTCCCACGCGCTCGGAGAGCTCGGGAAGAAGCACGAGGGAGCGCAGGTCACTCTCTGCGGCTGGGTGGACCGCCGCCGCGACCACGGCTCTCTCATCTTCGTCGACCTGCGCGACCGTTACGGGATCGCGCAGATCGTGCTCGACCTCGCCTGTCACCCCGGGCTCGAGAAGCAGGGTGCGTCCACGATCCGGATCGAGGAGATCCTGAAGGTCCAGGGCAAGGTCCGCCTCCGCGATGCCGAGAGCGTCCGCAAGGAGAACCCGACCGGCGAGGTCGAGGTCGAGGTCTCGGACCTCGTCTTTCTCGCCCGCGTGCCGCAGGACGTGAAGAACCTGCCCGTCCCCACGGGCACGAGCGCCGACGTGGACGCGAAGAAGGGCAAGGAGACCGACGAGGAGGTGCGGATGCAGTTCCGCTACCTCGACCTCAGGCGGCCGTCGCTCCAGCAGCGGATCATGCTCCGCCACAGGATCTGCTCCGCGTTCCGCTCGTGGTTCGACTCCCGCGGGTTCGTGGACGTGGAGACGCCATTCCTCACGAAGTCGACGCCGGAAGGCTCGCGCGACTACCTCGTGCCGTCGCGGATCCACCCGGGCCACTTCTACGCGCTCCCGCAGAGCCCGCAGCTCTTCAAGCAGCTCCTCATGGTGGGCGGCTTCGACCGCTACTACCAGATCGTGCGCTGCTTCCGCGACGAGGACCTGAGGAAGGACCGCCAGCCCGAGTTCACGCAGCTCGACCTCGAGATGACGTTCGTCACGGAAGAAGACGTGCTGCGAGAAGTCGAGGGAGCCGTCGAGGCCGCATGCCACGCCGCCGCGTCCGTCCTCGAGCCGAGCGAGCCCGCGCGCGCCAAGGGCCTGCGAGCGGTCAAGGCGCCTTTCCGCCGGATCACCTTCCAGGAAGCGCTCCTCAAGTACGGGAGCGACAAGCCGGACCTCCGCTTCGCGCTCGAGATCGTGGACGTGACGGCCGAGTGCGCGAAGGCCGAGGGCTTCCTCAAGGAAGCCGCGACGGCCACGAGGACGCTCCCGGGCGGGAAGGCCGCTCTCGGCGGCGCCGCGCGCGCGCTTCGAGTGCCCGAGAGCGCCGAGAAGTTCTCGCGCAAGGACCTGGACTCTCTCGCCTCGGTCGTTTCGGACAAGGGGATCAAGGGAGTCGCGTGGCTCAAGGTCGTGGGCGAGAAGGGCGCGAAGGGGAAGGACCGCGCGCAGACTTCTCTCGGGAAGCTCGCGACCGATGAGCTCGTCGAGGCCCTCCTCGCGGCCGTGGGAGGCGTGAAGGGCGACCTCGTCTTGCTCATCGCGAACCAGAAGGAGAGGACCGCGGCCGAGGCCATGGGCCTCGTGCGCCTCCACGTGGCCGAGAAGCTGGGCCTCAGGGAGAAGGAACCCGCGCGCATGGAGTTCGTCTGGGCGGTCGAGTTCCCGCTCTTCTGCGAGGACCCGAACCGCGAGGGCGGCTACGCGCCCGAGTCTCACCCGTTCACCGACCCGCGGCCCGAGGACATGGACAAGCTCGAGTCGGATCCGCTCCTGGTCCGCTCGCGGCACTACGACCTCGTGCTCAACGGGACCGAGCTCGGCTCGGGCTCGGTGCGCATCCACACGCCCGAGCTCCAGAAGAGGATCTTCGGGATCCTCGGGCTCTCCGAGGAGGTGCAGAAGCGGCGGTTCGGGTTCCTCCTCTCGGCCTTCCGCTACGGCGCGCCGCCTCACGGTGGGATCGCGCTCGGGGTGGACCGTTTCTGCGCCATGCTCTCGAAGACGCCGTCGATCCGGGACGTGATCGCGTTCCCGAAGACGAACCGGGCGACGGATCCCATGACGGACGCTCCGAGCATCGCCGAGGCGGAGCAGCTCGGTGAGCTTCATATCCAGGCGTGCTCGCCGCCTCCCCCGAAGCCGTAGTCGCAGGAGACGAGCGTGGCCGCAGACGACCTCTTCCCGGGAGCACGGCTCGGCTCGTATCGAGTCGTCGAGGCTCTCGGGAGAGGCGGCATGGGAGCCGTCTACAGGGGAGAAGACGCCCGAGGGACCTCGGTCGCGATCAAGGTGATCGGCGCCGAGATCGCTAGCGACGAGCGCTTCATGGCGCGCTTTCACAGAGAGGCGAGGGCGCTCAGGGCCGTGTCTCACCCGAACGTCGCGGCGGTCCTCGAGACGGGAGAGGAGGAGGGGCGGCCCTTCCTCGTCCTCGAGTACATCCCGGGAGGCTCGCTCCAAGGAGAGCTGGCGCGAGGGCCGCTCCCCTGGAAGGAAGCCGTCAGGCTCGGCGCGCAGGTCGCGCGCGCCCTCGCGGCGGTCCACGCGGCGGGGCTCGTGCACCGGGACCTGAAGCCCGCGAACGTGCTCCTCGACTCGGAGAGGAACGCCAAGCTCTGCGACTTCGGCGTCGTCCGGAGGAGCGCCGACAGCCTCGCCCAGAGCGCCGGCCTCACGCGAGCCGGAGAGCTCGTGGGCACGCTCGAGTTCATGGCGCCCGAGCAAGCCGACGGAGGCGAGGCGCGGATCGACGCGCGCACGGACCTCTACGCTCTCGGTGCGACCATCTTCGCGCTCCTCACGGGAAGGCCACCCTTCGAGGGAGCGGGTCTCTCTCTCCTGAAAGCTCACCTGACGTCGAAGCCGCGCGCGCCGGGCTCGCTCGTGCCCGACGTCCCTCCCGCGCTCGACGCTCTCGTGCTCCGGCTCCTCGCGAAGGACCCGGCCGCCCGCCCCGCGAGCGCGCTCGACGTCGCCAAGGAGCTGGATGCCCTCGCGGGAGCGGGCTCTCCCGGCACGGGCCGTCTCGCGCTCGCGGTCGTGCTCGTGCTCGTGCTCGGCCTTCTCTCCGTTCTCGCCTTCACCAAGGGCGAGCCCGTCCCGGAGCCGATCGTCGCGAAGAACGAGACGCCTCCTCCCCCGACTCCCGTGAAGCCGGCCGAGACGAAGGTGCGCTCGAGCCCGCCTCCCGCGAAGATCGACCCGAAGCGGCGCTGGAGCGGAGCGCACAAGAACAAGGTCATGGGCTCGGCCTTCTCTCCCGACGGGCGGTGTCTCTTGACCGGAGGCGGCGACTTCACGATCAAGCTCTGGCGCGCGGAGAACGTGGGGAAGAACGTCGTGCCCCTCGCGACGCTGCCGGGTCCCGACCTGACCTGGAGCGTGGCGTGGACGCCCGACGGGAAGCGCGCCCTCACGGCGGGCTACGACGGGAGAGTGAAGGTCTGGGACTCCGCGAAGATGCTCGCCGGAGCTGGCGCTGCCAGCCAGACGGCGTTCACGGGGGGCAGATCAACGCGCTCGCCGTCTCTCCCGACGGGAAGCGCGCGGTCACGGGGAGCAGCGAGGGCTCGCTCGCTCTCTGGGACATCGCGGCCTCGGGCGAGCTCACGCTCTCGAAGAAGATCCGCTCGCACGCGGCGGCCTGCGTCGCTTTCTTGCCCGACGGCTCGCACGTCATCTCGGGAGGTCCCGACGAAAAGCTCGTCGTGACCGACCTCGCGACGGGGGAGCACTCGCGCGCGATCGAGCCGCACCGGAGCTGGATCGTCTCGCTCGCGCTCTCGCGCGACGCGAGGACCGTGGTCTCGGCAGGCTGGTACCCGGGGACGGCGGACGTCTGGAGCCTCGAGGACGGGAAGCACAGAACGGCGCTCGAGAAGCATTCGAGGTCGATCCGCTCGCTCGCGCTCTCGCCCGACGGGACGCTCCTCGCGACGGGGAGCATCGACAAGACGCTCGTGATCTGGAGGACCGACGAGTGGACGCCCGTCGCGACGATCGACGCCGAGGGGAGCGTCGGCACCGTCGCCTTCTCGCCCGACGGGAGGAGCGTCGCGGCGGGCCAGGAGGAGGCCGACCCGAGCCTCGTCACGCTCTGGGACCTCGCGGGAGATTGATCCCTCACTTCCCCGCGCGAGCCCGGAGCCGGGCGATGAGCTTGTGCATGTCGCTCGCCTCGGCCGCGTCGGGGCGTAGCTCGAGGTAGCGCTCGAGAGCGGCTGCGGCCGCCGCGAAGTCGCCCGCCTTGTCCCGGGCGAGGCCGAGGTTCTTCCAGGCATCGGCGTCTCCCGGCGCCAGCGCGACGACGCGCTCGAAGTCGGAGACCGCGCCCGCCGCGTCGCCCTTCCTCAACCTCGCGACGCCGCGGGTCCACCAGGTGCCCGCATCGTCCGGATGGAGCTCGACGGCGCGGGAAGCGTCCGCGAGCGCTCCCTC
>JACQDU010000130.1 GCA_016200955.1 bacterium | reverse complement strand
CTCGCGGGGTCGGGATGCTCGATCGACCGCATGGCCGCGAACAACATGGTCCCGATCCTCCGGCGCACGGACGTCGAGTTCGAGCGCATGCGCACGCCCCGGGCGGCGCGCGAGGCGGGGCCAGGTCTCCTCGCGACGCTCGACGGCGTCGTCGCCACGAGCCCGAGGAACCCGGAGCTCCTCGAGGTCGCGGCGCAGATGAACTGCACGTTCGCCTTCGCTTTCCTCGAGGAAGACGAGCCGGCGTGGGCGACGGAGCTCTACGAGAAGGCCCAGGGCTACGCGAGACGCGCGCTCGCCGTGAGGGACGAGGCGCTCGCGAAGGCCGCGGACGCCCCTCTCTCGGAGAAGCCGAAGCTCGACGCGATCGAGGACGACCTGGTCCCCGCGCTCTTCTGGTTCGCCTTCGCGTGGGGCTCGCGCATCAACCTGAACCGCTCGGACGAGAAGGTCCTGGGCGGCCTCGAGCAGGTCGACCGCGCCATGAAGGCCGTGCTCGAGCGAGATGAGGGCTACTTCAACGGGGGACCTCACCTGTACTTCGCCATGCGCTACACGAGCCTCGGTAAGGCCATGGGCGGCAACCCGCAGGAGGGGAAGAAGCACTTCGACCGCGTGGACCAGCTCACGCAGAGCCGCCACCTCATGGCGAAGGTCCTGCGCGCGAAGTTCTACTCGTCCTCGCTCCAGGTGCTGCCGTCCTCCGCGAAGGACGACGAGAGGGCCGCGGCGCTCAAGGCGGCCTGGGACGACTTCTTCCTGACGCTCAAGGGAGTCGTCGAGGCCAAGGACGACCTGTGGCCCGAGCAGAGGCTCGCGAACGAGATCGCCAAGCAGAGGGCGAGGAAGCTCCTCGCTCATCCGGACGAGGCGAACATCCTGACGCCTCCGGGCGTCGAAAACCCCTTCAAGAAGAAGGGAGATGACGACTGATGACGGCGAAGAAGACGATCGTTCTCCTGACGGCGTGCGCGCTCGCTCTCGGCTCGGGGGCCGCGCTCCGGGCCTGGGCGGGCGACGAGGACGACGAGATCGAGATCAAGATCGCGACCCAGGCGCCCAAGGGCACGGTCTGGATGAACGCGCTCGAGGACATGGCGAAGGAGGTCAAGAAGAAGACCAAGGTCGCCTTCATCTACTTCCCCGGCGGCGCTCTCGGGGACGAGAAGGTCGTCACGCAGTCGATGGCCAAGGGCTCGATCGGGGGCGGCCTCTTCACCGGGATCGGCCTCGGAGAGGTGCTTCCCGAGGTGCGGATCCTCGAGCTGCCGTTCTTCTACGACAACGTCGACGAGATCGACAAGGTGAAGAAGGAGCTCGAGCCCGACTTCACGAAGCACTTCGAGGAGAAGGGTTACGTCTTCCTGGGCTGGGCCGAGGTGGGCTGGGCATACATCTTCTCCAAGGTCGAGTCGAAGGGCCTCGACGAGCTCAAGAAGAGAAAGATCTGGCTCTGGTCGGGCGACCCGCTCGCGGAGCAGGTCTTCAAGGAGTTCGACCTCTCGGGGACGCCGCTCTCGCTCGCCGACGTCCTCCAGTCGCTCGAGACGGGCATGATCGACTCCGTCTACAACTCGCCCTACGGCCTCATCGGCCTCCAGTGGCACTCGAAGATCAAGTTCATGTCGAAGATGACCGTCGGACACGGCACGGGCGCCCTCCTCGTCTCCAAGAAGGACTGGGAGCGGATCCCGTCCAAGAAGCGCGACCGCGTGAAGAAGCTCTGTCGCGAGCACCTCGACAAGCTCCTCGCGACGATCCGCCAGAAGAACGACGACTCGATCAAGGAGCTCCAGGAGCACCACGGCGTGAAGATCACGGAGATCCCCGCGGACGAGATGCCCATGTACAAGAAGCACGGCGCGAAGGTCGCCGAGGACATGGCGGGCGAGGGGAGGCTCTACTCGAAGGAGACGCTCGCGAAGGTGAAGGCGGTCCTCGAAGGGGTAAGAAAGAAGTGAACGACGTTTCACTGGGCACTGGTCACTGGTCACTGGGCATTCGGGGCACCTTGGCGGCGGGGGTCCAATGACAAATGCCTAGTGCCCAGTGCCCAGTGACAAGTGAAGAAGCCCCTGAATCGTGATCGAGCTTCGAAGGGTTGAATGAGCGCCGAGCCGGAGAGACCCGTTCCGTTCGTCTTGCGCCCGCTCCGCGCGGCGGACGGGTTCGTCCGGCGCATCGAGGTCACGGTCCTCGTGCTCGTGGTGCTCACGATGATAGGGCTCTCGTTCGCGCAGGTGGCGACGAGGATCCTCAGGCCCTACATCCCGATCTTCCAGCCCGTCGCGTGGTTCGACATCCTCGCGCGGCACCTCGTGCTCTGGGTGGGCGTGCTGGGAGCGAGCGTCGCGGCGCGCGAGGGGCGGCACTTCGGCGTCGAGGCGCTGCCGAAGCTCTTCTCCGAGCGCGGGAGGAGGAGGCTCGAGGGCTTCCTGAACCTCGTGGCCGGGATCGTGACCGCGCTCCTCACGCGGATCATGTGGAACAAGATCGTCCTCGACGAGATCCCGCGCTCCGGGCCGCCGGAGTACCACCACCTGTTCACGGTCGGGCTCCCGGGAGGCGGGACGCTCCCGGTGGACGAGTGGTGGCTCCTCGGGATCATCCCGATCGGGCTCGCCGGCATGACGTTCCGGTTCTTCCTGCGCTCGCTCGAGGCGGGCTTGCTCACCGACGGGGAGTGGCACCAGCTCGAGCGGGAGCTCAAGCCCGACCTCGTCGCGGCGCCGGACCCGGCGGCCGACCCCGCCTCCATGGGATCGGGAGCGGTCGTCGAGGCATCGACTCCTCCCGCGGTCGCGGAGAAGCAGGAGGCGCAGGCGCACGCCCAGCCCAAGGATCCTCCCGCTCCTCCTCCTCCTCCGGTCGCGCCTCCCGCGGCTCCGCCGGCCCCTCCTCCCGCACCCGCGGCGACGACGCCGCCCTCGAGCCCTCTCTGGACTCCCGTTCCGCGCGTCGTCTCGGAGCAGGGCAAGAAGGTCTCGACCGAGAAGGTGAAGCGGCGCGCGGTGGCCGACGCGGGCGACGTGCAGGACCCGGAGCCTCAGCCCGGCGACGAGAACCCGCGCGACACCATGGCGGAGCTCGTGGACTCGAGCGTCTCGCTCACGGAGCCGGAGAGCGAGGAGGGCCCGCCGCCCGCGGGCTCGACGGAGCGCCAGCCCGCGGATCCCATCGACCCTTCCGTCTTCGACTCGACGGCCGACGGCGAAGCGCCCTCTCCCGCTCCTCCGGACAAGGCAGGGCCGCCATGAGCGAGAGCCGCAGCCGTCCCTCCGAGAAGCTGCTCGGCTCCCCGCGCGCGCGAGGAGCGCTCGTGGCGGCGCTCGTCGTCGTCGCGACGGTCGCGGCGTGCAATCCGGGCGGGGACGCGCCCCCTCCCGTTCCGGGACCGGACGCTCCCGTGGTCGAGTCGATCGCGCGGGAGGACGGCGCTCCCGTGGGAGGCGGGCCGTCGGGCGGCGAGCTCGTCGTGATCCGCGGGAGGAACTTTCCGCCGAAGGACAACTGCGCCGTCCGCTTCGGCCACAGCAAGCAGGAAGACTTCCTCGCGGGATCGACCTCGACCGAGCTCCACCTGAAGGTGCCGGGGAAGCTCGCCGCGGGAGAGACGCTCGCGGTGTCGGTCGAGAAGCTGAGCGATCCCGACGACGAGTCGAACACGAAGGTCCTCGCGAGCGGCGTCCTCTCCGACGCGTGGCCCGTCCACGGGCTCAGCTCCCGGCTCACGGTGCTCCTGGGCATCGCGATCGCGATCTACGCGCTCCTCGGAGGGCCGCTCTTCGTCGTCCTCGCGGCCGTGACCCTCCTCGGGATCTACAAGACCGGCCAGGGAGACGCGGGGTTCGGTTTCCTGACGACTGTCACCTCGAGCGGGCGCACCGAGTCCGGGCGAGCGACGAGCCTCTTCCTCCCGTGGTGCGGGAAGACGGCCGAGTCGCCGCTGTTCATCGCAATCCCTCTGTTCACGTTCGCGGGCACGATCATGGCGGAGTCGAAGACGCCCGAGCGCCTCGTGAACCTCGCGCGCGCTCTCCTGGGCTGGCTCCCGGGAGGAGTCGCGCTCGTCGCCCTCGTCGCGTGCTCGGCCTTCACGGCGTTCACGGGGGCGTCGGGCGTCACGATCATCGCGCTCGGCGGCCTCCTCTACCCGGTGCTCCGGCGAGAGGGATATCCCGACCGCTTCAGCCTCGGGCTCCTCACGACCTGCGGGAGCCTGGGTCTCCTCTTCCCGCCTTCCTTGCCCGTCATCATCTACGGCCTGATCGCGGCGATCGACATCGACCGGCTGTTCACGGCGGCGATCCTCCCCGGGATCCTGCTCGTCGTCCTCCTCGCGCTCTACTCCTCGCGAGCCGCGATCAAGAACAAGGTGCCGCGGAGGAAGTTCACGGGAGCCGAGCTCGCGCGCGCCTTCCGGGCCGCCTTCTGGGAGCTGCCGCTCGGGCCGATCGTGATCGGAGGGATCTACCGCGGGTGGATCACCGCCGCGGAGGCGAGCGCGGTCACGGCCTTCTACGCGCTCATCGTGCAGGTCCTCGTCTACCGGGACATCAAGCTCGTGGACGTGCCGCGCGTGATCCGCTCGAGCATGGTCCTGGTCGGCGCGATCCTCCTGATCCTCGGCATGGCGCTCGGCATGATGGGCTGGCTCACCGAGGTCCAGGTCCCGCAGAAGATCCTCGCCCTCATGGAGTCGCACGTCCACGACCGCTTCATGTTCCTGCTCATGCTGAACGTCTTCATCCTGATCGTCGGCTGCTTCATGGAAGGTTACTCGGCGACGCTCGTCGTCGTGCCGCTCGTGGCGCCGATCGCGCGGAACTACGGAGTGGACTCCTATCACCTGGGAGTGATCTTCCTCCTGAACCTCGAGATCGCGTACTCGCTGCCTCCCGTGGGGTTCAACCTGTTCCTCTCGGCGCTCCGGTTCGGGAAGTCGGTCGTCTCGCTCTACAAGGCCGCGATGGACTTCGTCATCGTCATGCTCGTCGCTCTCCTCGTGGTCACGTATTACCCGCCGCTCTCGCTCTGCCTCTTCGACGTCCCCGGCATCGAGATCGACGCCCAGGGGACGGTCTCGGTGGGGAAGGGCGAGGAGAAGACGCTCACCGCGACCGTCACGATCGGCGGCGTCGGCCTGAAGGAGGCGAGGGAGCGGGAGCGGATCGCGCGCGATGCGCTCGCGGTCGAGGAGAAGGCGAAGACTCCCGGCACGACCTGGGACGAGCTGCTCCGCCGCTCGAAGGAGCTCCAGGAGAAGATCGACAAGGCCACCCCCGGCGCCGCGGGAGCGCGGGTTGAGCTGTCGGAGATCCGTGCGAAGATGGCGCCCCTCGAGCCCGCGGCCGCGCGGGCCAAGGAGGCCGAGAACCTCGTCTTGGAGATCGGCGCGCTCGGATCGGCGATCGAGTGGCGCTCCCGGCTCCAGCCCGGGCTCCAGAAGACGGGCCTCACGTTCGCGACGAAGGACCTCGAGCTCGACGGGGAGCACGAGATCACCGCGACGACGATCGACGGACACAAGCACGTGACGCAGGACCGCGTTTCGGTCGTCGTCAAGAGGAAGGACTGAGAGATGTCGCAGAAGACGGAAGACGAGGAGAAGCTCGCCCAGGAGAAGGACGAGCGGCGCTCGAGCGGCTGGGGCGGGATCCTCGTCTTGCTCGCCGGCCTCGCCGCGATCGCGGGGATCTTCGCGTTCGCCCGCATGTCGCTCCCCGAGGGCGGAGCGAGCGGCTACGAGGCGCCTCTCTGCACGATCATGCTCGAGGTGAACGCGCTCGACCAGAAGACGCGACAGGAGATCGAGAGCCTCGAGCGGGACGTCGTCGCGACCGGCGTGCTCGACGAGCTCGGGCCGGGATCGCCGAACGTCAAGTACCTCCTCCCGGCGGGCGTCGACAGCTTCTCGGCGGCGAGGCTCGGCGAGGTCACGGACGCGGAGTGGCCGGTCGCGTGGGGCTACATGAAGCTCGGCGACTGGTTCGTCCCTCGCTTCTTCCGGCTCGACGGGACGGCGTGCGTGATCCGCGTGGGCCCGAAGCCGGTCAACAACCTCACGCGCTTCACTCCCGAGACCGCCGAGAAGCTCAAGGACGTGATCGAGAAGCACAGGGAGAAGTTCAAGGCCGTGCACGCCTACTCTCACCTGGGAGGGATCGGCGAGGCGGCCGACCGCGACGCGATCAACGTGAGCTTCGGCGTGCAGACCCAGTGGGTGAAGCTCTCGCGCAACATGGCTCCGCAGGACAAGTCGGACGCGAGCCTGCTCGGCATGATGCGGGCGTTCGAGCGCGGGATCAAAGGCCCTCTCCTCCAGAAGCCGAGCATCCGCTCGGTCGTCTCGCCCGTGAGCTGGGCGACGTACGCCCAAGGCGTCATGACGCTCGCCCAGAAGGAGCCGGAGGTCCCGCGGGACGAGGCCACGCTCGCGAGCATCTTCAAGAGAGCGCACGAGCTCGGCATCAACCCGCTCCTCTCGCCCGACAACACGCAGGCTCTCGTCGAGGTCGGGACGACGGCCGAGGGCAAGGAGAACACGGAGCTCCCCTACTACATGGCCGTCACGCTCCAGGAGACCGTGAAGAACGTCCGGGTCTCGGGCGAGCGCCTCCGCCCCGTGAAGTACAAGCCCGACGAACGCTGACCTAGCGTCCCTCTCTCGGGGCGACCCGGCACGCGAGGCCGCCCGCTCGCGCCTGGACTCCGAGCGGGCGAAGGCGGGCGACGGCGAACGCCTCCCAGAGGTCGACCGACGAGGCGGCCGCGTTCGCGACGAAGGCCGCATAGCCGGGAGCCCGCAACTCCGGCGAGAGCGCGAAGACCGAGATGGCCGCCGCTCCCACCGCGGCGGCCGGGAGCAAGCTCGCGACGACGAACGCTCCCGCGGCGCGCTCGCGCCCCGAGCGGGCGAGAGCGCGCAGGAGCACGTGCGCGAAGACCGCGGCGAGCGCCGACGTGGCGAGGCTCGCGCGCGTCGCGAGCCACGGGTCGACCAGGCTCGTCGCGAGGTAAGGGAGGAACGCTCCGGCGAGGCCGATCGCCGCTCCCAGGAAGTAGGCCGCGAGCGGCGCGGCGACGAGGACCGTGCTCTCGTTCTCGCCCGCGGAGCTCACCTGGACCCGTCGTCTCTCAGAAATTGACGCCGAAGCCGAAGACGAAGACCGTCGCCTTCACGGTCTCGCTCGAGAACGAGAAGTCCTGGTTCGCGTGGTTGATCCCGGTGTGCACGCTGCTCATGAAGGCGTGCTCGACCGCGAAGCTCAGGTCGAGGTAAGGGCCCCACTCGAAGGTGAAGCCGCCCGAGACGTGGTGCTCGAAGAAGATCGGCGTCTTCGGGAGCGCCGTGTTCTTCGGAACGGGGTTCTGGCCCCAGTTGTAGCCGGCTCGCAGGATGAGCTGATACGACGGCTTTCCCGGGACCAGGTCGTCGCCGCGGAGCGCGACCACCGATGCTCCCGCGGCGATCACGTGCTGGTCCTTGTAGTCGAGCGGGAGCTTCACGTGGATGCTCGAGCCCGACATGATGAGCAGGTTCGTGTTCGACGGGTTCGAGAGCCGGACGCGGAAGACCCGGTAGAGCTCGTGCCAGTCGATGTAGGTGTAGTCGAGGCCGAACGAGAACCGCGACGCGGGCCTGACCGAGAGGCCGACTCCGCCCATGCGCGGCATCTGGAGGTTCTGGACGCGCATGTTGTAGAGCGAGATGAAGCCTTGATTGGGCTGGATCGACGGGTTGATCACCTGGAGCAATCCCAGGTTGTTGAACGTGAGCTTCTGCGTCTGGACGTTCGCGTCGACGCTCGAGCTCCCGAGGTAGTCCTGGAGGTAGGTGCGGTCCTGGTAGACGGCCCCGACCGAGAACCCGAAGGACTCCGAGTGCGGCGTCGAGTACATGATCCCGAGGCGCTGCGAGAAGCCGAACGTCGAGAGGTCGTGCGAGATCGAGTAGGTACGGATCGTCGGCGACTGGACGAGCCCGGCGTTCAGCGCGAAGGGCGGCGTGAGGACGACGTTCCGGGGCTGCTCGACCGCGCTCGCGAACTTGAACGTCGCGTAGATGAACTGCGGCGCGTAGCCGATCGAGATCTCCTTCGTGATCCGGTAAGCCAGAGACGGCGTGACCGCGAGCATGAGAGCGTCGGTCCGCTCCTCGATCGAGCCCGGCCAGAACTCGGTCTGGATGTGCCGGTACCGGAAGGCGCCGCCCGAGACGGGGAAGACGCCGATGCCGAAGCGAAAGCGCCCGCCATAGAGCTCGGCGTCCGTCGCCTCGGGCGCCTCGTCGCGAAGCGAGAGCTGATCGACCGCGGGCTCGGGCCGGGTCGCCTTGAAGGTCGGCGTCGCCGAGGCGGCCGTCGCGTCCTCGTAGAAGTCGAGAGGCGGGTCCTTCGCGGCGGGCTTGAGCCCCCAGTCGCCGAGCTTGAACAGGTCTCCGATATGCGTGCTCTGGCTCGGGTCCCAGACGACGCCGAACGAGTACGCGGGCAAGGGGACGATGAGCTTCGGGACGCTGCGCTCGCTCCCGAAGTTGTTCCTGAAGGTCGCCTGAGCGTCCGCGATGAGCCACGCCTCGTCGAGGCGGTTCGGGATGAACGCCATGCCGGCCGGGTTCGTCGCGGGCCCGGTCGCGTCGTCGGCGATCGCGTAATCCACGCCGCCTCGTCCGGCGGCCTTCGTGCCATAAGCCGTCGGCTTAGCGCCGTTCGCTCCCAGCGCGGGACCGGCGAAGGTAAGGAGCGCCACGAGGAGGAGGAGAAGATGAGCTCTCGAGCGAGAGGGCGAGATCGGCAGCACGATTCCTCCTCGACCCTCTCCGACCGTTCCAGCGCGGGCGAAGTCTAGCGCGCGAGTGGGCGCGGGGTCAATCGGGCAGCCCGTTTCTTGCGTGCGGTTCCCGCACGCTCGCCTCAGGGGGATATCCCGTTGGAGAGTCGCGCGGCGTCCGCGAGAGCCGAGACCACCGCCCCGGGGTCGAGGCTGTCCATGTCCCGGGTTGGCGCCCGGGGGCACGAGACGCTCCCCCTCCCGCGAGGCGCCCAGAGAGCGGGGTCGGTCGGGCCGAAGAGCGCGACGGTCGGTGTCCCGAGAGCTGCCGCTACGTGAGCGACTCCAGCGTCGTTCCCGAGGAAAGCTCGCGCGAGCGAGAGGAGCCCGAGAAGCTCGCCCAAAGCCGGCATCTCGAAGACGGCCCGCGCGACTCCCGGGAGCGCGAGCGCCGGGTCGCGCGGCCCGTCGAGCTCCGCGGGGCCGAGCAGGACGAGCACCTCCGTGGGTGCGCTTTCTCGCGAGAGAAGAGCGTCGCGGGCCTCGCGCGCCGCTTCCGCGAAGCGCGCGGCGGGCCAGCGCTTCCGCTTCCCTCCGGCCCCCGGGTGCACGATGAGGAAGCGGCCGCGAACGCCTCGCTCGGAGAGCAGGCGGCGCGCGGCCTCGAGGTCGGCCTCGCTCGCGCGGAGGACGGGGAAGGCCGGGGCGTTCGCTCGACCGAGGCCCGCTCTCGCG
>JACQDU010000129.1 GCA_016200955.1 bacterium | reverse complement strand
GTCCGCGAGCTCCTCGCGCGCGGCCTCTCGCAGCTCCGCGAGAAGCTCCTCCCGTTCCTCAAGAAGAGACTGCGCGAGGGGAGCGGATGAAGTTCCTCGCGTGCGAAGACGCCCGGCCGCTCCTCGTGCCCCTGCTCGACGAGGAGATCGACCTGGGAGAGAGGGCGTCTCTCGACGCCCACCTGGGCACGTGCGCGCCCTGCCACGAGGAGAGAGACGCTCTCCGCGTCCTCACCGATCTCCTCAGGGCCCACTTCTCGTCGAGGGCCGAGGCGAGGGTCACCGACGAGGTCCTCGATGCCCTCGAGGACGAGTCGACCGAGCCGCTCGAGCTTCCGGCGAAGCCGGCCATCGCCGCCGCTCCTCCCGCCGCGCCCGACGTCCCGCGAGAGCGAGCGCGGTCGGACACCGATCCGGCCATCACGCCCGCTCGCAAACGCGCCGACACGGAGCCCTACGGCTTCTCTGCCTCCGGTCCCGGGTCCTCGTCCTCACCCGAGGAGGACCCCTCGCGCCTCGTGGGGGCGGTGCTCGGAGGCTACCGGATCGACTCCCCGATCGCGTCGGGAGGCATGGGGACCGTCTACCGCGCGACGCACCTCGCTCTCGACCGGCCCGTCGCGCTCAAGGTCCTCTCCCGCCGGCTCGCGGCGAGCGACACGTACCTCAAACGCTTCGTGAGAGAAGCGCGGACCGCGGCGACGATCGACCACCCGAACATCATCCGCGTCTACGACGCCGGCGAGGACAAAGAAGAGACGTTCTTCGCCATGGAGCTCGTGAACGGCGAGGACGCCGAGACGCTCGTGATCGACAGGAAGCACCCCTTCTCCCCCCGCCGCGCCGTCCAGGTCGCGCTCGAGGTCGCGCGAGCGCTCGAGGCGGCGCACAGGGCGGGCGTCGTTCACCGCGACGTGAAGCCCGCGAACATCCTCCTCACGCCCGAGGGAGCGGTGAAGCTCGCGGACCTCGGCCTGGCGAAGCTCGAGGAGACGGGGCTCCTGCCCGGCGACCCGAAGCTCACGGGACGGAAGGTCCTCATGGGCTCGCCCAACTACATGCCGCCCGAGCAAGCGGAGGATGCGCGGAACGCGGAGCCGCGCTCCGACGTCTTCGCGCTGGGAGCGACGCTCTTCCACCTCGTCACGGGAGTGCGCCCCTTCGGGACGGGCACCTCGCTCGAGGTGAGCGGCAGGGTCGTCGACCCCGCGCCGCTCGAGGTCCCGGACAGGGCCGCGGACGGCACGCCGATCGACCCGGGCCTGCGCGCGATCATCGCGCGCGCGTGCGAGAAGGACCTAGCGCGCCGCTACCCGAGTGCTTCGGCCCTCCGCGAGGACCTCGAGGCTTACTCGAAGTACGTCGAGGCGGCCCAGACGACGACTCCCGTGCCCGCCGCTCCCGCGACGCCGCGGCGTTCGGGGAAGCTCCCCGCGGCGAAGGCGCCCTCGCGCCGCATCACCGCGGAGCAGGCGCACACGAAGAGAGGGACCGGGCGCCTCGCCCATCGCTCGTCACCCGTGACCGCGGTCGTCGCGGCCATCTTTCTCCTCGTGATCGTCACCTTCCTCATCGTGCCTCGCTCGAGGGAGCCCGCGCAGGTCGAGCCGCGATCGGACCTCGCCCCGGTCACGTCGGAATAGCGCGAGGCGGAGAAGGAGCTCGGGCGCGGAGCCCTTCGACCACGCTCAGGGCGGTCGGTGGAGAGAGACGAACCTCGCCTGCGAGGAGATCGCGTCCTCGAGAGAGCGTTCGGCGCGGAATCCGAGGATCCGCTCGGCGCGAGAGACATGGGCGACGAGGACGCTCGGGTCTCCCGGGCGGCGCGGGCGGTCCTCGATGCGCACGCTCTTGCCGAGGACGCGCTCGCAGGCGGAGACGGCCTCGAGGACGGTCGTCGGCCTCCCGGAGCCGACGTTGATCGCGACCCCGCTCGCCTGATCGATCCTCGAGAGAGCGAGGACGTTCGCTCGCGCGACGTCTTCCACGTGGACGAAGTCGCGGACGCAGGTGCCGTCCCGGGTCGCGTGGTCGCGCCCGAACACCGTGAAGGGCTCTCCCGCGAACGCGGCCTCGAGGAGGCGGGGGACGAGGTGAGTCTCCGGGTCGTGGCGTTCTCCCAGGTCTCCCTCGTCGCTCGCTCCGGCGACGTTGAAGTAGCGCAAGGAGAGCCAGCGCAAGCCGGCGTCCGGGGGCAAGCCCTCCAGGACGAACTCGAACACGTGCTTCGTCCGGCCGTACGGATTCAGAGGAGAGCGCATGGCGTCCTCGCGCGTCCCGGGAGTGCTCGGCTCGCCGTAGACCGCCGCGGACGACGCGAAGATGAGGCGCGGAACCCGCGCCAGCGTCATCGAGTCGAGGAGAGCCAGGCTCCCCACCACGTTCACTTCCTCGTAGAGCTTCTCTCTTTCGACGCTCTCCGGCACGAGAGCGAGCGCGGCCAGGTGAACGACGGCGTCCCACTCTCGCGCGAGGACTCGGTCGAGCGCGTTCCCGTCCCGCACGTCGGCCTCGATGAGAGGGACGCCCGCGCGCGCGGCCATCTCCCGGTGGCCGCGGGAGAGATCGTCGAGCGCCTCGACTTCGTGCCCCGCGCGCACGAGCGCTCGCGCGACGTGGGAGCCTATGTAGCCCGCGCCTCCCGTGACGAGGACTCTCATCGAGCGCCGGTATACGTCTTAGCGTTCCTGCGCGCCGCCCCAGCCGGCTTCGAGGAGATCGACGATCCTCTCCGCGAGCTTCCGGAGAGCCTTGTCCGCGGCGCTGTCGCGCGACTGGCCGAACGCGGGCACGAAGTTCTGGCTCTCGGTGAGGACGACGGGCGAGTCGGGCGAGCCGCCCTCGCCGCTCGAGTCGGCGCCGACGACGAGCGTTCCTCGTCTCATCACGGCGACCTCGACCGAGATCACGATGCTCGACTCGATCGGCGGAGCCGTCGGGTCGGCGATCGGCGCCGGGATGACGATCCCGTCGCTCACGAAGACGATCGTCCCCTTGAGGACGGCCTTGGCGCTCGCCTCGTGCGCGAGCTGGAGCGGGGTCTGGTCGAGGATCCGCCGCCTCACGTGCGTCGTGAGAGCGTACTCGTACCCGCGGCGGAGCGTCCGGTTCTCGAAGATCGGGACGGCGATATCGCGCTCGGCGATCGCGGGCCGGAATCCCACGTGGTAAGCGCAGCCCGGAAGCAGGAGGAGCAGGGCCGCTCCCGTGCACCGAGCGAGCGCCCGTGCCTCGCTCACTTGTTCTCCTCTTCGTCCTTGGGCGGCTGCGGGAGAGGCGGATCGGGCCACTCCTTCGCGAGGACCTTGGCTTCCTCCGCGGCCTTCGTGCGCGGGTACTCGCGGCGGACGCTCGTGAGGTAGATCTGCGCCGAGGCGTAGTGGTCGTCGCGCGCGTAGCGCTTCGCGATCCCGAGGTCGTGCCGCGCGAGGTCGTCCTCGAGCTTCGCGACGCGCTCCTCCGCCTCCTGGACGTGGTCTCCCGTCGGATATTTCCTCACGTAAGAACGGAGCCGCCTGAGCGCGGTCATGAGAGGGCGCTTGTCGTACTCGACGCCGTAATTGAGCGCGAGGAAGGCGAGCGCGATCTTGTACTCCGCGGCCTTCGACCAGTCGCTCGCGGGATACTCCTTCACGAGGCGCTGCCAGGACTCGATCGCGAGCTCGGGCTCGTTGGCCTTCAGGTGAGCTTCCCCGACCAGGAAGAGCGCCTCGGGGGCGAGCGGGTGATGGTCGCGCTGTTTCACGAACCTCTCGAGGGCCTCGATCCCGTAGTCGCGGTCGGGCCGGTCGATCCGGAGGAACCAGGAAGGCTTCTCCGCCTTCTCCTCCACGAAGAGCTTCGCGACCTGGAAGATCTTCTCGAGCGCCTCCGGGTAGTGCTCGGTCGCGGGGTACTGCTTGAGGAGTCTCTCGTAGGTCTCGAGCGCGTGCTCGTAGCGGCCGCCCTTCATGGCCGCGTCCGCGGTCCAGTAGAGCGCCTGCTCCGCGCGCGCCGAGCGAGGCGTCCTGTTGTAAGCCTTCTCGAAGGCCTCCGCGGCGGCCGCGAAGTTGCCCTCGTCGTAGAGAGCGGCGGCCGCCGGGTCGACCGAGCGGCGCGCGAGCGCGTCCGCGTCCGGCTTCGTCGAGGAGGCCGAGCTCGGAGCCGCCACGTCTTCCCCGGCCTTCGCGCCGCTCTCGCTCGCGCCGGGAGTCGTCGCGCAGCCCGCTCCGAGGGAGACGAGGATCGAGAGGAGGACCGGGGCTTTCTCTCGCAACGAGTCTTCCTTCCCGAGCTTCCGGGAGAGACAAGCTATCACGCATCGTCCTGCGCGACGTAGCGGGGAAGCTTGAGCTCCTTCCCCAGGCCGTGAGCGATGAACGCATCGAGGACGCGGCGCACCTCGCGCACGAGCTCCGACCCGAACGCGAGCCGCGCGCGCGGCCGCTCGTCGGACCCGAGCACCGCGAGCGCCCGGAGCGCCTCGCACGGGACCTGGAAGGCGCGCGAGTCCGCTCCCTTGTGCTCGGAGCAAAGGAGGCCTCCGGCGATCGGGCCGAACCACGCGAGGGCTCCCGGCCCGCGCCCCTCGGGGCCGGGAGCGTCGCACTCGACGCACCGCCCGAGCGACGGCTCGAAGCCCGAGGCCCGGAGAGCCCGCAGCTCGAAGGCCACGAGCACGGCGTCGAGGACCCGCTTCTCGCCTCGCGCGAGCCGGTCGAGCGCGAGGCACGCCGCGTCGAACAGCTCCGGCATGGGCTCGTCGGGGATCGAGAGCTCGCGGAGGAGCTCGATCACGTACGTCCCGCGGTAGAGACGCGCGAGGTCGCGCCGGATCCCCGGGAAGGCGTCGCGCGGGTCGAACTCCTTCAGGATCTCGAGCGAGTCCTCGTCCTTCGCGGTGCGGCGCTTCCGGTAGAAGAGGATCTCTCCCCGCACGAGCGGCTCGAGCGCTCCCTCGAAGGGGCTCCTCGCGCGGCGCGCTCCCTTCGCCATGAGGTGGACGCGGCCGTGGTCTCTCGTGAAGAACCAGACGATCTGGCTGGTCTCGGAGTAGTCGATCGCCCGCAGCGTGAGAGCGTCGGTCTTGAGGATCGTCACGGGAGATAGTCTAGGCTCCGGTCGAGAGCAGAAAAAAGACAACCGCCGAGGCGCGAAGGACGCCCTTCTGGTTCTTGCCCAGGAAGACGATCGGCCCCTCCGAGTAGATCGAGCCGCGCGAGACGAACGACGACTCCACGACGAGGATCGCCTTCGGGTCGTTCGAGAGCACGTGGTAGTACTCGTTCTGCGCGAACTTCTGGCCCGCGAGCTTGAAGCACCTCATGCCGGCGAAGGCGTCCTTGCCGACCTGCTTGCGGATCGCGTCGCGGATGTCCTCCGGCAGCGCCTTCTCCGGGTCCTTCCCGTCGGAGCCCTTCACGGGGTCGTAGACGGGCTGGTACTGCATGTCGTCTCCCAGCGACTGCGCGTAGTCCTTGAGCTTCGCGTCGAGGAGCGCGCGCTTCGCGGAGTCCGCCTCCGAGAGGTTCTCGACTCCCGTCACGTCGACGACGACCTCGGAGTGGAAGGTGCCCATGGAAGGCGCGACGCGCGCGCGCTCGCCGTGGCTCGTCGTCCACGACGAAGACGATGTCGGGGCCTCCCACGACGATCGCTTCCTCGTTGGGGTCGCGGCCGGCCATGTCGGAGAGCTTCACGGCCTTCCAGGTCGCCACGCGAGCGAGGCGCGAGTCGCACGCGGCGATCGCTTCCGCGAGCGCGGGCTCGAAGCGGAGCGGGTTCGTGCACTCCCGCTGGCGGGCGATGTGGCGGTGGTCGGCGAGCTTGTTGATCGCGCGCTCGATCGTCCCCGCTCGGGCGGCCTTGATGAGCTTCTCGAGGGTCCGCGAGGAGCGCATCTGCGGCGGGACCTGCTGCTCGTCCACGGGATCGAGCGGGCCGAGGGAGTTTTCTTTGTCCTTCTTGACGCCGTCCAGGTCCACGAAAGCGAAGACGGGCGGCTCGCCTCCCCACCCGTTCACGAGCCGCTGGAGCGCCATGAGCTGCCTCTGCCGCTCCGCTAGGCGGCGGGCCTTGGCCTGCGGGTCGTCGGAGCGGGCCTCCTCGAACGTCCGCTGGACCGTCCGGTCGAGCGCCGTGCACCAGAACCAGACGCAGTCGCGGAAGTCGGCGTCCGCCACGCTCGTCGACTTCACCGTCTTCGCGCTCCGCGCGCCGTTCGCGAACGCCCAGACGCTCGCGAACTCGACGCCCTCGAGGCACGAGCCCCGGAAGCTCGCTCCCGTGAGGTCGCTGAAGCGGAAGCTCGTCTTCGGCGCGAACAGGACGTTCGAGAGGTCCGCTCCCTGGAGGTCCAGGCCCTCGAGCTTGAGCTCGAGGTCGTCTCTCCCCTTGGGGTCCCACGTGCGCCCCGCGAGGTCGAGGAGCTTCCCTCCGTCCTGCTTTCTCCTCCCGTTCCAGTCCGGGACGTTTCCGTCCGAGAGGAGGTCGATGTAAGGCTCGACGGCGAGACCGCGGATCACGTCGCCTCGCGCGATCTTGACGCAGAGCCTCGCCTCGGGGGCGAGGTTCGCTTCCTCGTCCTTCGATATCTCGGGCTCCTTCGGGCCGTCGGGCTTCGGCTTCTTCTTCCTGGGCTTCTCGGGCTCGTCCTGGGCCTGGGAGAGCGCCGCGGCGCCGAGGGAAACGCACAGGAGCGCGGCGCCGAGCGGGGCGAGCCTTCTCATCTTGGGATCTCCGGGGGAGTCAGGGGGTCCTCGAACATAGACTTCGCGAGAGAGCACGACAAGCCCAGCACGATGGGTCCCGCCCGCCTGCAATCCTCGGAACCAGCGCTCCCGGCTCGACGTAAGAGTCTCGAGCGAGGAGAGGAGCGGGTCCTCTCCCGGTGACACGCCAAAGACAACGGCGTGACCGCACCCAAACGCTGATCTGCCACGCTCCTGTGGACAGTTCCCGGCCCTTCCGCTAAGCTCAAGGGTCGGTTTTCCTGCCGGGGGCAGAAAGTCCGTTCATGCAAAGAGCCCAGCTCGTGATCGCGTTCTTGCTCGGGGTGACGGTGGCCCTGAGCGCCGCGCTCATCGTGACGGCGGGAAAGCCGAGCTTCCCCGAAGCTTTCGCGCAGCAGGCGCAGAACCAGGACATGATCGCCGTCATGGGCACGGGAGACCAGGGGAAGAGCCGCGACAACCTGTTCGTGATCGACACCAAGGAGAAGAAGCTCGGGATCTACTCATTCACCATGGCCTCGGGCCTCGTCCTCGACGCGGTGAGGAACCTGACCTGGGACCTGAAGTACGAGGAGTACGGAGTCCAGAAGCCGGGCGTCAAAGACCAACGGGATGCGGTGAGAAACGCCACGGGCGACAGCGGCAAGAAGTAGAGCGGGGGCGACGAGAGTCGCCCACGCAGCGTGAACAACAGCGAGCCGAGCGGAAACGCGCGCCGCCGGCGAGCCAAGGGAATCCAGAGTCCTAGAGGAGTCGAGCCATGGCCATCGAGTACATGACCTTCGAGGACGTCCTCGCCGAGCTCCAGATCGACGAGGAGGAGCTGAAGAAGCTCGTCTCGCAGGGAGAGCTCCGCGGCTTCCGCGATGGGCTCAGCATGAAGTTCAAGAAGGACGACGTGCTGAACCTGAAGCAAGGCCGCGAGACCGAGCCCACGATCATCCTCACGGACTCGGACCAGGAGATGGGCATCGCCGAGTCGTCGGACGAGCTCATCCTCGAGGATTCGACCTCCGACACGGTGATCAACATCGGCGACATCATGGCCCCCGGAAAGGGCGGCAAGGCCGCGGGCTCCCAGATCGAGATGGGGAACGCCGCGACCTCCGATCAGCAGGAGATCATCTTCGACACTTCCGGAGATGAGACGGGATCCGCCGCCAAGACCGGATCTTCGGCGACGGACCCGGAAGCCGCGATCCCCACCGTCGAGGTCCCCTCCGTCTCCGAGGACATGGGCCTCGTCGAGACGGACTCGGACGCTCAGCTCGTCGAGGTCGGCTCGGACGAGTCCATGGAGACCGAAGCCTTCGAGCTCATGGAGGAGTCCGGCGAGAGCGCCGAAGGTGGTGGAGTCGCGGTCGCTCCCGTGAAGGGCCGGAGCGGCGCGGTCCGCCGGGCCGGCGGTCAGAGCGCGCGCCTCCGTTCTCTCGCGATCGAGCAGAAGCGGCCGCACGCCCTGTTCACGGCCTTCCTCTTGTTCGGGATCCTCTTCCTCGCGCTGAACGGCGGCGTGGCCATGAACACGGTCCAGGGAGTCGCTCCCGAGTGGCTCGAGGGCTGGACCGGCACGTTCCGCAGCATCACCGAAGGAGTCTTCGGCGTCTTCAACGGCTAGAGCCGAGAGAGAGCCGACCACGAGGGCGCCCCGGAGCGGGGCGCCCTTCGCTTCCTTGTAGGAGACCGGGTCAGTGATCATTGAAGATCGATGGCGACGGAGCAATGATCAATCATCAACGATCCATGGATCCATCTGCCCATCGAGCCGCTGCCGCAGCCTACGGACGATCGGCGCTCTCGGGGCTGCACGCCAGACCGACGAACTCTTGGCTCCGCCGCGCGCGTTCCGGCTAAAGGAAGGCCTCCCCTCCGTCCGATAAGGAGAGCCGAGGGAGGCTGGTCATGAAGCTCACTGCGCCCGCGCTCGGGCTCCTCGCCGCGCTCACCTGCGCCACGGGCTGCGTCGCCCAGGAAGAATACGACGACGTCGTCGCGAAGAACAAGGTCCTCAACTGGCGCGTCGAGATCGCGGAGCGCGCCTCGCAGAAGGCTGAGGCCGAGAGGCGCCTCTCGCTGAGGGAGACGGACCTCGCCCGCGAGGACACTCGCGTCCTCCGCGAGAGGCTCGCTCTCGCGAACGACGCTCTCCGCGACGCCAAGAAGGACGTGGACGAGGAGCTCAAGGCGCGGCTCGCCGAGCTCCAGGCGAAGTCGCCCTCCAAGCAGGAGCTCTCGCCTTACGGAGGCGTCGTCCTCGAGAGCGGGATCCTATTCGCGTCCGGCCGCCACGAGCTCACGAAGCAAGGCGAGACGGCCCTGGCGCCCCTCGTCGAGTCGCTCACGAGCCCGAAGTACGACGGCTTCCAGGTCGAGCTCTCGGGCCACACGGACTCGGACCCGCTCCGCGCGACGGCGAAGGTCTACATGGACAACCACGACCTCGCGGCGAAGCGCGCGAACAGCGTCCGGCGCTTCCTCATCGCGAGGGGCGTCCCCGCGAACCGGATCTATCTCTCCGCGTGGGGCGAGACGCGCCCGCTCGGCGCCGAGTCCTCGGCCGAGGGCAAGGCGGCGAACCGCCGCGTCGAGATCCGCCTCCACCACGAGAGCCCGTCGGGCGAGCCTCACGTGGCCGCGAAGGCCGACTCCGTGACGAAGCCGGCATCCGCTGCCAAGGACGGCGCTGCGGCTCCCGCCGCCGCTGCTCCCGCGGAGGCGAAGCCTGCCTCTCCTCCCGCCGACTCGACCGTGCCCGCTCCCAAGGACGAGCCGGACGACGAGTAACGGGAGAAAACGCGACACAACGGAAGGATCCAGGGAGGGAGAGGGGGCCCTTCCTGGATTCTTCGCTTTCACCGTCGCCCAGGGCCGTTCACGCCCCACGAACGAGAGCCTCGCACGAGGCGCTGTCGTTACGCGATCTTGCCCGTCGGGCCCACCGACAAGCCCTTCGTGGTCAGCGCGAGAGCGACGCTCTCGATCCCGTTCCGCGCGCCCTGGCGCAAAGTGAATTGAGGCGAGGCCTCGAGACCGAGAGCACCGAGCAGTCGTCTCCCGAGATCGAGGTCGGCGAGAGCGATCGTGACCTCGCGGAACGAAGGAACGCCTTCGCGCTCGCGCACGGCCCCGACCTCTGTACTACTAACAATCCAATTCTTCTCGCGGAGAGAAGAAGTCATCTTCGTCCGCCACGCCCCAAGGCGTGGCATTTGGTTCGGGCGGAAGCCGAGGCCGGTGATTCTCACCGCGGCTCGCTGCCGCTCGCCTGGGAGCTCGACGAGGAGGTTGGCGTCGGGCCGCGCGATCCACGCCGGCCCTCGCCGCTCGAGGTTCCGGAGAGTCGAGGGGCAGATGAGCCACGCGCGCAGCCCTCGAAGAATCGAGCGCACGTCGGTCGTCACGAATCCGATGTGATGGAAGCCGTGCCCTCGCCTGGCCACGTGCCTCCCGATCGGCCCCGACGAGGAGCGAGCCTGCACGAGGAGGAGCTTCACGGGGGTCGCCTCGACGTAGATCTCGCGCGTGTTCTCGGGCTCGAACTCCTCCGCGGGACCCACCGCGATCCCGAGGTCGACGAAGCGGCGAGCCGCCGCGTCGATGTCCGGCAAGACGAGCGCCACGTGGTCGAGGGCGAGCATGTGTTACCTCCGGCACCGGGGCGCCGTTCACCGGTCAAACGATACCCTGCTCGCGCGCGCGGTGTTCGTCGGAACCTCGCGGCGCTTCTCGTTTCGGGCCTGCGCTTCGTGAGTCACGCGAACGACGCCGACGCCGGCATCTCCCTCGCCCTGAAGCCGGACACTTGAGATCGGGGCTCGAAGCCCTGTAAGATCCCCGCGAGATGGCGCCCGTCGAAGACGTCCGCTCGCCGATCGGCCTCCCGGGAGAGAGCGCTTTCTCCCCCGAAGAAAGACACACGCTCCTCGCGCTCGCGCGGGAGGCCATCGAGGCTCACGTGAGGCGCGCTCGGGCGCCCGGGAAGGGCGAGCGAGGGACGCCCCGGCTCGAGGCGCCGGGAGCGGCCTTCGTCACGCTCCGGCGCTCGGACGGCGAGCTCCGGGGGTGCATCGGCACGACCCGCTTCGAGCGGCCTCTCGTGGACCTCGTGCCGGACCTCGCCGTCTCCTCCGCATCGAGCGACCGGCGCTTCGACCCCGTCGAGCCGGGCGAGCTCGACGACCTCAGGATCTCGATCTCCGTCCTCTCTCCCCTCGAGCCCGCGCGCCTGGGAGAGATCGAGATCGGACGCCACGGCCTCGTCGTCCGCCGCGGCGGCAGCTCGGGCCTCCTCCTCCCGCAGGTCGCCTCCGAGCGAGGGTGGGACGAGCGGACCTTCCTCGAGGAGACCTCCCGCAAGGCCGGGCTCGGCCACGACGCCTGGCGAAAGCCCGACGCCACGGTCCTCTGGTTCACCGCGGAGTCGTTCGGGGAGTAGTTCTCTCGCCCCCACGGACAGAGCCGTGACGGCCGAGCCCCCGAAGCATGACCGAGAAAAGAACAAACCCCTCAAGTCGGGTTATCGGACCGTCGAAGAGTGAAGGGGGCATGCGCCCGCACTCCGTCCGGGTGCCGCATGCGGGGAAGCGGCCCGTCTCGCGACGCGCCGGGAGGAAGACATGGAAGCTCTCACGCTCTCGCGGATCGCGCGCGCCCTCGGCCTCGAGCCGCCCCACGGAGCGGACTCGGTCGTCGTGGGAGGAGTCTCGACCGACACCCGCACGCTGCGAGCGGGCGACGTGTTCTTCGCGCTCCCGGGAGCCCGCGTGGACGGGAGCTCGTTCGTCGAGGAAGCCTTCGCGCGCGGCGCGAGGGCGGCGGTCGCCTCCTCCGCGCCCGACCTCGGCCGCTCGCGGCCCGTGCTCCGGGTCCCCGATGCGCGCGCGGCCCTCGGCCGCTTCGCCGCTTCTTACCGGGACGCGATCGGCGCGACGGTCGTCGCCATCACCGGAAGCGCGGGGAAGACGACGACCAAGGAGATGCTCTTCCACATGGTCTCGGGCGAGCGGAGGACGGTGCGCGCCCCCAAGAGCTTCAACAACGACGTGGGAGTCCCTCTCACGATCCTCGACGCCGACCGCTCGACCGAGGTGATCGTCGTCGAGGTCGGGACGAACCACCCGGGCGAGATCGACGCCCTCGGCGCGATCGCCCGCCCCGACGTGGCCGCGATCACGTGCGTCGCCGCCGCTCACCTGGAGGGTCTCGGCTCGATCGAGGGCGTGGCGCGCGAGAAGGCCGCGCTTCTCCGCCACCTCCGGCCCGGCGGAACCGCCGTCCTCAACGCCGACGACATGCGCGTCCGCGGCATGGCTTCGGCCCTGAGAGAAGCCAGGGGAGAAGACTCGGTCGTCCTCGCCGGCTTCAGCGACGACGCCTCCTTCCACGGCCGGATCTCGGCCTCCTTCCTGGGAGACGCCCTCACTCCCGGCTCGATCGTCCTCGTGAAGACCGCTCCCCTCAAGGGAGCGCTCGCGGGGTGGACGCGGCGAACGCCGCAGCAGATGGTCGTGCCGGTCCCCGGGCACCACAACGCGCGGAACGCTCTCATCGCGCTCGCCTGCTGCGAGGCCCTGGGCGTCAACCCCGCGCGAGCGGCCGAGGCCCTCGCGACCTTCCGCGCGCCCGAGGGCCGCTGGAACGTCGAGACGATCGCGGGGGTCACTCTCATCGACGACACGTACAACGCGAACCCCGCCTCGGTCACGGCCGCGCTCGAGACCTTCGCCTCGATCGGCGACCCTCGCGGCCGGATCGTCGTCCTGGGAGGCATGCTCGAGCTCGGAGCGCACGCGGCCGAGCACCACCGCGCCGTCGGTCGCTGGGTCGCGAGGATCGGCGTCGAGAAGCTCGTGACCGTGGGAGACGAGGCGCGCTGGATCGCGGAGGGCGCCGTCAGGGGCGGCCTCGCCTCGGGCCGCGTGCGCCACGCCGGCACGGCGAGCGAGGTCGATCCCGCTCTCCGTCCCTCTCTGCGGCCGGGAGCGGCGATCCTGTTCAAGGGCTCGCGCCGCTGCGGCCTCGACGAGGCCGTGCGCGCGATCCGGGGCCGGCTCGAGGCCGACCGCCGCGACGGCTCGGGCGGGATCAAGCGGCCCGTCTCCGGGCGCCACTCGGGCTCCGGCTCGGGCGCGCACCGCCGCGCTCCCTGACGACTAACCCGCGCGACGACCCGCGGAACCTCCCCCGGAGATCGCGACGCTCGCGGGGACGGCGAGAGCGACGACGCGCAGCTTCTTCCCGTCCCGGGCGGCGTGTGTCTCCGTGCTCACGGTCCCCGCGCGCTCGAGTTCGGCCACGTGCGGCTCGAGTCGCTTCATGGAGATCCGGATCTCGCGCGCGATGCGGCCCAGCGGAAGCGCTCCGTGGACCGAGAGGAGCTGGACGATCTCCTCGCCCACGACGCCGGAGGCGTCCGGGACGTCTTC
>JACQDU010000071.1 GCA_016200955.1 bacterium | reverse complement strand
GGGGAGCGGGAGCGGCGGAAGACCGAGCACCGAGCGGTAGACGTTCGCCGTCTCCCTCGCCGTCCGCGCGGCGGAGAAGCGCGACGCCCGAGCCGGCCCGCGCGACGCGAGGTCTCGCGCGAGCGCCTCGATCGAGAGCACGCGCGCGAGCGCTCCCGCGAACGCCTTCTCGTCGGGCGAGACGAGCACGGCCGCGTCTCCCAGGACCTCCCGGTGAGCGGGGATGTCGCTCGCGACCGCGGGCGTGCCCGCCGCGAGCGCCTCGAGCGCGGGGAGGCCGAAGCCCTCGGCGCGCGAGGCCGTCGCGAAGCACGCGGCCCGGTCGTAGAGGTAGCCGAGGTCGCGGTCCGTGACTTCTCCCAGGAAGACGACGCTCTCCAAGACGCCGGCCTCGCGCGCGGCGGCCTCGAGCGCGGGAGTCCCGCGGCCTCTCGGGCCCGCGAGGGCGAGCACGAGCTCGCGGAGCCCGAGCTCTCGCTTGACGGTCGCGAACGCGCGCGCGAGGAGCGCGACGTTCTTGTGAGGCAGGTGGTTCCCGACGTAGAGGACGAAGCGCGGGAGGCTCCTCACGCGCTCGGAGACGGTCTCGCAGGAGCCGCGGCGGATCCGCTCGACCCACGACGCGACCTCGTCCGCGAACTGGGGGATCGTCTCGATCTTCTCCGGGTCGGCGCCCACGAAGCGGACGACCTCGTCGCGGGCCGCCTCGCTCGGGACGACGATCCGCGCGCACTTCCGCGCGGCTCGCCGCATGAGGAAGCCGGCTCCCGCGCGCGCGAGGCGCGACGGCGCGATGCCCTCCTGGCTCAGGTAGATCGCGTCGTGGAAGCTCGCGACGACCGGGGCGCGCGTCATGAGCGCCACGTTCCAGTGAGGGACGTGGAGCACGTCGAGCTTCCTCGAGCGCGCGAGTTCGGGGAGCCAGGCCTGCTCGGCGAGCGTGTAGGGGAGGACGGGCTTCGCGAGCTGCACGACCTCGAGGCGGCCCTCGTCCTTCGCCTCTCCGCCGGCGAGCCAGTCCCAGACGGCCGTCGGGTCGTTCTCGGGCTGGGCGAGCACGACGTAGGTCGCCTCGCGGTCCACTTCGAGGAGAGCGTTCACGAGCCCGCGCACGTAACGGCCGATCCCCGTGAAACGGGCGAGCCGCGCGTCGATCCCGATCCGCGGCCGCGAGCTCAAGCGGTCCTCTCTCTCGCCAGCGCGAGAGACGCTCGCGTGTAGCCGACCGCCGCCGCGAACGACGCGAGCGCCTTAAGCGGCCTCACGTCGAGCTCGAGCCTCGGGTGAGCGCGTGACCAGGGCACGATCACGTTCGCCGGCAGGTAGAGCGCCCGCAGGGCGAGGTAAGCGAGGGCGCTCGTCCGGCTCTCGAGCCTGGGGCCGATCCGCCGCGAGGGCTCGAGCGCCGCCTCGCGCGCGTGGCCCTCTCCGAGCTCGGCCATGCGGGAGAGGAGTGAGGCGAGGTCGCGCGGCGCTCCGTGCGCGACGCGAGCGTCCGCGGCGAGGACGAAGCGAGCTCCCTCGCGGCGCAGCCGGAAGAACAGCTCCGTGTCCACGCCGCGGGAGATGTCCTCGCGGAAGCCGCCGGCGCGCTCGAGCCACGAGCGGCGGATCGCGCAGCACGTCGTCGTGACCTCGCTGAAACCGTAGCCGGACACGGCAGGGTTCGACTCCATGTCCTCGCGGACGGGAGCGTGCGTGACGCGCGGGACCTCGCGCGCCACGCGGCGCTCGAAGCGGGTCGCTCCCGGCGGGAGGACCTTGGCCGCGCCGGAGACGACGAGGCTCGGGTCGCGCTCGAGCGGCGCGAGGACGCGCTCGAGCGCGTCGTCTTCCAGCAACCTCGCGTCATCATCGATGAAGGCGAGGAGATCGACGCCCGGGCAAGCCGCGAGAGCCCGTCTCACGCCCTCGTTGCGCGCGCGGCCGTTCGGGCGGACGCCTCGCACGACCTCGATCGTCGCGGGAGCGACCGTCTGGCGCGAGAGGTCCTCGAGCAGGAGCCGGACCCGGGCTCTCAGGCTCGGGATGACGACCGCGCAGTCCGGGCGCTTGGCGGGCAAAGGCTCCTCGCGACCTCTCATGAAAGCACAGGGAGACGGGGCGGGGAACGGCCAACTCCCGTTCCCACGAGGAAAGACGCGCCTTCCGCGAGCGCGGTTCCCGGCCTCGACGGAAATTCACTGGCCATTCGCGCGAGAAGACCGGAGAAGCGAGCCCGCGGGTCGTCGAGCGGGCGAAATCCGCCCTCGATTCTAGTAAGCTCGCGCCCCTCTCGAGAGGCGCTCCATGAAGGTCCCCGTTCGCAGGAAGGCGCACGCCGCGCTCGCCGTCGCGGCGCTCGCCCAGCTCGCGCTCCTGGGCTCGGCGCGAAGGAGCACGGGTGGCGACGAGAAGACGCGCGCTCCCGGAGTCGCCGAGGACGTTGCGAGAGACGTCCTCGCTCTCCCGAAGGAAGATCGGCCGTTCGCGAGGTACTTCACGCTCTCGCACCTCGCGCCTTCGGGGTCGAGCGACGACGAGATCGCGAGCTGGCGCGCCGGGCTCGCCGAGATCGTGGCGTCTCTCTCGTGGAAGAAGAAGGTCGTCGCGCCCGCGGCGGTGGGCGAGGCGCGCACGGTCTTCCGCGTCGACCTCCGCGAGCAGGGATGGACGGCCGAGACCTGGAAGACGATCGTCTCTCGCTACCCCTACGGCCTCGCGCACGCGAGCGAGGCCGCTCGCGAGACGGGGAGCGAGCTTCCGTGGGTGCGCGCCGACTGGTTCGTCTGGGCCGCGCTCCGGCAGCCTCTCTACGGCGAGGTCCTCGGGCTCCCGGGCAGCGACCGCGAGCTCGAGAAGCTCCTCGGGATCGACGCGGCCGCGAACCGGGAGAAGGGCGCGGCGCCGCGAGCCGGATTCCGCCGCTCGGGCGAGTGCGCGAGTTCCGCCACGACGGAAGCGAGATCATCTTCTCTCTCCCGAACGGTCTCCAGGCTTACATGATCGTGCGCGCCGACGGCTCGCGCGCCGACAAGGCGCCCGTCGCGAACGTCTGGAACAAGCGAGCGGCCGACGGCCCGATCGAGAACCTCGCGGCGATCTCGTGCCTCTCTTGCCACGCGAGGGGGCCGATCGAGCCGACGGACGAGGTCCGCGCGACCGCTTCGGGGGAGAAGGACGAGGCCGTGGCCGCCCGCGTGCGCTCGCTCTACGTCGAGAAGGACGAGTGGAAACGCCTCGTGGACGAGGACCGCTCGCGGCAGAGGAAGGCGCTCGAGCTCGCGGGCGCTCGGCTGGGCGAGGACGGGAGCGCCCTCGTGACGCTCTCGCGCCGGTACGAGGAGCCCGTCTCGCTCAAGGTGGCCGCGGCTGAGCTGGGAGTGGACGAGGGCTCGCTCCGGCCGCGGATCGTCTCCCTGATCGACCTCGCGCCTCTCACGAGAGGGCGGAAGGTCTCGCGCGCGGCGTTCGCGAAGGGCTTCGCGGCGGCCGCCCAAGCGCTCGGGCTCGGGAGGTGCCTCGAGCACCGGGAGCCGGCATCTCTCGTGCTGCCGCCGCCGCGGCCGGGCCTCGCGCGCTTCGAGTCGCCGGTCGGCGATCGGGTCCTCTCGCTCGAGGTCGACTCGACCTGGAAGCTCGCGACGAGGATCGGCGGTCTCGTGCTCTCGCACGAGAAGATGCGAGCGAAGATGCGCTTCTCCGTCGAGGACAACGACGCCTCGGACACCGACGACGCGATCATGAGAGAGCGCGTGACGCGGCCTCGCGCGAGGCTCGTGGACCACGCCGACGACCCCGAGCCGAGCGTCGAGCGCTACTTCGTCGAGCAGTATCCGGGTCCCGACGGGACCGTGCGCCTCGACTGGGCGACGCTCAAGGGGACGCGCACGAATCCCAAGACGGGAAGGCTCTATCGGCTCTCGTGCGAGCTGCCGGGGCCGGTCTCGGCCGAGACGCAGCGCGAGGTCTGCCGGGTCTTCAAGCGCGCTCGCATCGCGAGAGGCGCGGAGGCCTCGCCCGACGACCCGTTCCACACGGACCTGCCGCCCGCGCTCGCGGCGGCGGGGTTCGAGACGGACTGGGACAAGGCGCTCGCTCGCGCGAAGGCCGAGGGGAAGCTCGTCCTCTGCTTCGTGAAGCCGGCGCCGTTCTGGTTCACGTGACCGGTCACGGAAGGCAACGAACGCGGCGCGTTCAGCTCGAAGGCCTTCAAGGAAGCGGCGAAGGAGTTCGTCCCGCTCCGGCTCGAGGTCGACCTCTACGACCCGATCATGAAGCGCTTCCGCATGGACGTCTTCCCCGCGGCGAGGATCCTCTCCGCGGAAGGGAGCGTGCTCGGGAAGCCGAACGTCCAGCCTCCGACGGTGGACTCGATGGTCGAGGCGATCGCGGGATTCACCGTGCTCGAGGAGCGCTTCCAGCGGCAGCTCGCGGCGGCGGACATGACGAAGCCGAAGACGAGGGCCGACTTCGTCAAGCGCCACCTCGTGCGCGGCGACGATGCTCGCGCGGTCGAGCTCTATCGGGGATTCCCGGGAGACGCGAGCGACGAGAGGTTCCTAGCCCTCGCGGCGCTCGCGTCTCACATGACCGAGGCCGGGAAGCTCGAGGAGACGCAGGCTCTCCTCCAGGGCGCCGAGGCCACGTTCACGAAGACCGAGCAGAGGAGCCGGCTCGAGAAGCTCCGCTGCGACGCTCTCTGGGGGCGCGTCAAGCAGGCGGCGGTCGAGAAGGACCGCGAGCTCTGCCACGACCTCCTCTCTGAGATCACGGCTCGCTTCCCCGAGAGCGAGATCGCCGCGAAGGAGAAGGAGCTCTCGGAGTGGATCGACGCTCACGTGCCGTGAGCTCGCTCGATTCGCGACGGCTCGACAGTTTTCTCCCGTGGATCAGTAGAATCCCGCGTTCCAGGAGACTCCCTTGAGCGAAGAAGACCTGAGACGCGTGCGAGTCGAGAAGCTCGCGAAGCTGCGCGAGCAGGGCGTGCAGCCCTGGCCCGACCGCTTCCCGAAGACCCACACGCTCGCCGAGGCGCGGGCGCTCCCCGAGAAGACCGAGAACGTGAGGCTCGCCGGCCGCGTCGTCCAGAACCGTCCCGCGGGGAAGCTCGTCTTCTTCAACATCCGCGACATCGAGGCCCAGATGCAGGTCGCGCTCCGCGTGAACGACGTGGGCGCGGACGCGTTCAAGCGATTCAACGACCTCGTGGACCTCGGCGACTTCGTGGGCGTCGAGGGGAAGATCGAGAAGACTAAGACGGGCGAGCAGACGCTCTGGGCGAAGACGTGGACCTTCCTGGGAAAGACGCTGCGCCCGATGCCGGCGACGTACTACGGCCAGAAGGACCAGGAGCTCAACTGGCGCTCGCGCTACGTGGACCTGATCGCGAACGAGGACACGCGCGCGCGCTTCCGGCTCCGCTCGCGCGTCGTGCGAGCCATGCGCCGAGCGCTCGAGGACGCCCGCTTCGAGGAGGTCGAGACGCCCGTCCTCTGCACTCACCCCTCGGGCGCGCTCGCGAAGCCCTTCGTGAGCCACCACAACTCGCTCGACATGGACGTCTTCCTGAGGATCGCTCCCGAGACTTACCTGAAGCGCTGCATCGTCGGCGGCTACGACCGGGTCTACGAGTTCGCGCGCTGCTTCAGGAACGAGGGCATGGACCCCTCGCATCTCCAGGACTTCACGATGCTCGAGTGGTACGCGGCTTACTGGAACTACCAGGACAACATGGATTTCACCGAGAAGATGTCGAGCGCTCGGGGATCGACATCGACCGCTTCCCCGACAAGGGCTCTCTCAAGCAAGCGATCATCGAGAAGAAGGTGGACCTCGAGAACCCGGACGCGGGCCGCGGGCCTCTCATCGACCAGCTCTACAAGAGAACGACGCGACCTCACCTCATCGACCCGACCTTCGTCGTCCGGCACCCGAAGGACCTCTCGCCTCTCGCGCGGAGCTCGGACGACGACCCGAAGACCGTGGACCGCTTCCAGCTCGTGATCGACACCTGGGAGGTCGTGAACGCGTACTCGGAGCTCGTCGATCCCCTGGACCAGAGAGCGCGCCTCGAGGAGCAGGCCAAGCTCCACGCCGCCGGCGACGAGGAGGCCATGGTCGAGGACGAGGACTACCTCGGCGCCATGGAGCACGGCATGCCGCCGATCTCGGGCTTCGGCATGGGAATCGATCGGTTCGTCGCCCTCATCACGGACGCGCCGAACCTGCGCGACGTCGTCCTCTTCCCGCTGCTGCGGCCCGTCTCCGGTTGAGGAAGAAAACGATGGGTTGAAGGAGAGACCCGGGCCCGCCATTCTCCGGGCGAGGTCCTCGTGGACGAGTCTCTCCGTTCGCTCGAGCGTGCCGTCCTCTTCTCTCCGGGGGACGAGGCGGCCGCGCGCGCTTACCTCGCCGCGCTCGCTCGGGCGCAGGAGCTCGAGGACGAAGGGCCGCGGGACGCTCCTCCTCTCGGCGGACGAGCGGTCCTGGGACCGCTCCTCCCCGAGGAGGCGGAGCGCATCCGCGAGCTGGAGCCGAGCGTCCTCGTCGTGGACGGAGCGGGAGTCGGGTGGTCTCTCGCCGACAGCGCGCGCGGGCGAGCGGTCCACGCGGCGACGATCAAGCTCCGGCTCCTCGAGCTCGAGCGCGTGGCGCTCGGGGCGCGGGCGAGCTTCGCGGCCTGGTTCGGGATCAACGCCGCTCTCGACGCGGGCGGCTCCGCCGCGCTCGAGAAGCTCGCGCACGCGGCCGCGTCCCCGGAATCGCTCGCCGCGGAGAAGGTCGTGCGCCTCCTCGCGGCGACGACGGAGGCCGCGGTCGGGCGGCGCCTCGCTCACCTTGCGAGGGAAGTCCCGGTCGAGGCGAGGCCGCGGCTCTACGACGCCCTCGCGAACGGGAGAGTGCCGCTCGACGAGGAGGCGCGCGCTCTCCTGAGCGAGGCGATCGCGCGCGAGCTCCCGGCTCTCAGGACGCGCGCCTGCGCGGCCCTCTTCCGCGGAGCGAGCCAGGACGACCTCGCGCGCTACCTCGAGTCGGGACCGCCCGAGGTGCGGGCGAAGGCGTTCGAGAGGCTCGTCGGGCTCCTCCCGATGAACGACGCGAAGGCGCACGAGCTCGTCCGGCACGCGATCCTGGACGACGCCGCCCTGGTGAGGAAGGCCGCCGTGCGCCTCCTCTCGGGAGACCGCTGGTCGCGGCACGCGCGAGCGGCCGAGTGGGCGATCGGCCGGCTCACCGACAGGGACCGCGGCGTGCGAGCGGAGGCCGCTCGCGTCCTCCGCCGCGTCCAGGTCCCGAAGCGCCTGCTCCCGCGGCTCCAGCTCGTCGTCGAGAGCGCTCCGCCCGGGATCAGGCCCGGCCTCAGGCGCCTCCTCGAGCGCATCGAGAAGAAGGCGTGAGAGCCCACCCGTAGCGCACGAGCGGTCGATTGCGCGGCAGCTCCTCGCCCGCAATCCTCTCCTCGTGCAGCGAGTCGGGAACTACGACATCGTCGGCGAGATCGGCCGCGGCGCCGTGGGAGTCGTCCTCCTCGGGCGCGGGCCGGACGGGACGAACGTCGCGCTCAAGCTCCTCCACCGCCCGAGCTCGGATCAGGCGCGCGCGCGCTTCGACCGCGAGCGCAGGCTCCTCGCCCAGCTCACCGAGGACGACGGGTTCGTGCCGGTGATCGACCAGGGAGAGACGGCGACGGGGCCTTACCTCGCCATGCCGGTCGTGCGAGGAGGGACGCTGCGCACGCGGCTCGCGCAGGGGCCGCTCACGATCGAGGCGACGCTCTCTCTCGCGATCTCGATCGCTCGCGCCGCGGGCAAGGCGCACGCGATCGGGATCGTCCACCGCGACCTCAAGCCGGAGAACATCCTGTTCACGACGAACGGGCGCCCGCTCCTCTCGGACCTCGGCCTCGCGAAGCACTTCCGCTCGGACACGCCGGGCGCGAGCCAGAGCGTGCGCCTCTCGGGAGAAGGCCAGCTCCGCGGCACGGCCGGATACATGGCGCCCGAGCAGATGCGGAGCGCGAGCGACGTCGGGCCTCCCGCGGACGTCTTCTCGATCGGAGCGATCGTCTACGAGTGCCTCACGGGATCGCCCGTCTTCGAGGGAGAGAACATCGTCCAGGTCATCGAGAAGGTCGAGTCGGCGGTGTTCGAGCCGCTGCGAGCGCGGAGGCCCGAGACGCCGCGCTGGCTAGAGGCGGTCGTCGCTCGCTCGCTCGCTCGCTCGCCCGAGGGTCGCTTCGAGAACGGCGAGGCGCTCGCGCGGGCGCTCGAGTCCCCGCCCGTCGAGGAGGAGAGGAGGCCGGGGCGCCCGCTCCTCGTCCTCCTCGCGGTCGTCTTGGTGCTCGCCGCCGGCGGAGCGAGCGCCGCGCTCCTCCTCCCGGGGAAGCTCGAGGACGCCCGCCGGAGCGAGGCGGGTGAGATCGCCGAGCGGGCCCGCGCCGCCCTCGACCGCGGAGAGACTCCGTCCTTCACGGACCTCGACCGCGCGATCGAGCTCGATCCCGGCAGCTCCGTCGCGCTCGAGTGCCGGGCGGACCTGCGCGTGCGGAGAGGCGACCTCGAGCGCGCGGTCGAGGACCTCGGGAGGGCCGCGGATGTCGACCTCCGCCCCGCCCGGATCCTCGCGAAGCGCGCGGCGCTCCTGCGCAGGAAGGGAGACCAGGAGGGTGCGCTCGCCGACCTCGGGCGCTCGCTCGAGCTCGACGCGAGCAGCGCGAGCGCGTGGGGCGCGCGCGCGGCGATCCACGCCGACCGGAACGAAGCCGACGCGGCGCTCGCCGACCTCGGGCGAGCGCTCGAGCTCGACGCGAGGAGCGCTTCGCTCTGGCGCGATCGGGCCGCGCTCCGCCACAAGAAGGGCGATCTCGACGGCGCGATCGCCGACTACGGCCGCGCGATCGCGCTCGAGCCGAGGAACGTGGCGCTTCCGCGCCTGCGGTCGGAGGTCGAGAAGGCGAAGGGAGACCTGGACGCCGCGATCGCGGACCTCACGCGGGTCCTCGAGCTCGACGTGAAGAGCGCGGGCGTCTTCCTCGAGCGCGGGAGGCTCCGCGAGAGGAAGAACGACGTCGAGGGAGCCGAGAGGGACCTCTCGCGCGCGATCGAGCTCGACTCCCGGAACGCCTCGGCGTGGACGAGTCGCGGCATCCTCCGCGTCGCGAGGCGCCAGGGCGACCTCGCGCTCCCGGACCTCACCCGCTCCCTCGAGCTCGACGGGAAGCAGGCCCGCGTCCTCGCCTACCGCGCTCTCGTCCGGATCTGGAAGGCGGACATCGACGGTGCGCTGGCCGACGCCTCTCGAGCGATCGCGATCGACCCCCGCGAGTCTCTCGCGTGGCGCGCGCGGGGAGAGGGCGCTTTCAAGAAAGCGAGGCTCGACCTCGCGCTTCCGGACCTCCGGAAGGCCGTCGAGCTCGACGAGCGCGACGCCGAGGCGCACTCGCTCCTCGGGGCGTTGCTCGCGAGCAAGGGCGACCTCGATGTCGCGAGGAAGGAGATCGACCGCGCGCTCGAGCTCGATCCCGACAACCTGGGGGCGCTCAGGAACGGCGCCAACCTCCGCTACCTGAACGGCGACTTCCCCGCCGCCCTCGCCTGCGTCGAGCGCATGTTCGGGCTCACGAAGCCCGACGCCGACATGTTCGGGAAGCGCGGGCTCCTCAAGAGCAAGCTGGGCGACGACAGGGCCGGCGTCGAGGACCTCTCGCGCGCGATCGAGCTCAGCCCGAGCTTCCACGACTTCTGGGGCGAGCGAGGCGCGGTGCGCGCCAACATGGGGGACCTCGACGGCGCGATCAAGGACCTCGATCGAGCCATCGAGCTCGGGCCGTCGGTGGCCATGCACTGGGCGAACCGCGGAGTCGTGCACACGCGGCTCAGGCGCTTCCAGGCGGCGCTCGCGGACTGCTCGCGCGCCTTCGAGCTCGATCCCAGGAACGTCGCGAACCGCATCCAGATCGCCAACGCGCGCAGCTTCCTGGGAGACCTGGACGGAGCCGCCACGGAAGTGGACCGGCTGCTCGAGCTCGACCCGAGGAGCACGGCCCTGCTCGTGTTCCGCGCCTCGCTCCATGCGCAGAAGCACGACTACGACGCGGCGATCGCGTGCGCCGAGCGCGCTCTCGCGGTCGACGCACGCTGCGCGGGAGCGTTCGCCGAGCGCTCCATGGCCCGCGAGAACAAGGGCGACCACAAGGGCGCGATAGACGACTCAGCCCGGGCGCTCGAGCTCGAGCCGACGAGCCTGCGCGCGGTCATCGCCCGCGAGTGCGCGTGCTCGAACACGGGGGACGTGGACGGCGCCCTCGCCGCGTGCGAGCTCGGGATCCGGCTCGCGCCGACCGACCCGATAAGCTGGGCGAACCGCGGAGACGCTCGCTGGAAGAGGGGCGACTACGACGGAGCGATCGCCGACGTGAACAAGGCCATCGAGCTCGGTCTCACGGCCCACGCCTCGCCTTACTCCACGCGAGGCTTCGCCCGGGCCGCGAAGGGTCTCGTCGAGGAGGCCATC